>JBBSCV010000314.1:0-5123 GCA_038249925.1 Burkholderiales bacterium | reverse complement strand
TTGGTGGTTTGTGCACGCGGCAGCTCCCGCGTGTGCAGCTCGTCTCACTACAATTTAGCCCCCGCTCCACCGCGCCCAAGCGAAGTTGTCATGCCTGTCAACCTTTCGGCTCCGGACCCTCAGACTCTCCTGCCGGTGCCTGGCGTGCGCATCGGGGTGGCCATGGCCGGTGTGCGCAAGCCCAACCGCCGAGATCTGGTCGTCTTTGCGCTGGATGAAGGCAGTGTGGTGGCCGGTGTCTTCACGCTGAACCGGTTCTGTGCGGCGCCGGTGCAGGTGTGCCGCGAACACCTGGCTTCAGGCCAGGCCATCCGCGCGCTGGTCGTGAACACCGGCAACGCCAACGCCGGCACCGGCGCCGATGGCCTGCAGCGTGCACGCCGTACCTGCACGGCGCTGGCTGCGCTGATGGGCGTGCAGCCCGCGCAGGTGCTGCCTTTTTCCACCGGCGTGATCATGGAGACGCTGCCGGTGGAGCGCATCGAAGCCGGCCTGCCGGCCGCGCTGGCGGCCTTGCAGCCCAACGGCTGGGGCGAGGCTGCCGCCGGCATCATGACCACAGACACCCTGCCCAAAGCCGCCTCTCGCCAGGTGCAGGTGGGGGGGCGCACGGTCACCATCACCGGCATCAGCAAGGGCGCAGGGATGATCCGCCCGAACATGGCCACGATGCTGGGCTACCTGGCCACCGACGCCGTGATCGATACCGTTACGCTGCAGGCGCTGGCCCAGCAGGCGGCCGATGCCAGCTTCAACCGCATCACCATCGACGGCGACACCTCCACCAACGACAGCTTCGTGCTGATGGCCACGCAACAAGCCGGCCACGCGCCCATCACATCGTTGAGTTCTGCCGACGGCCAGTTGCTGGCCACGGCGGTGGTGGCGGTTTCGCAGCAGTTGGCCCAGGCCATCGTGCGTGACGGCGAAGGCGCCACCAAGTTCATCACCGTGCAGGTGCAAGGCGGCCGCACGGAAGACGAGTGCAAGCTGGCGGCCTATGCGATTGCCCACTCACCGCTCGTGAAGACGGCGTTTTTTGCCAGCGACCCCAACCTCGGACGCATTCTGGCCGCCGTGGGTTACGCCGGCATCCCCGATCTCGACCAGAGCTGGATCGACCTTTTCCTCGACGACGTGCATGTGGTGCAAAACGGCGGCCGCCTGCCGAGCTACCGCGAAGAAGATGGCAAGCGTGTGATGAAGCAAGCCGAGATCACGGTACGCATCCACCTGCACCGCGGCGCCTCTGAGACCACGGTCTGGACCTGCGACCTCTCGCACGACTACGTGACCATCAACGCCGATTACAGGTCGTGAGCCTGCCCTGTTGAAGCGTTCGATGGCTGGCTTGTTCAGCGGGCTGTTTAGAGGACTCTTCAGCAGACTGTTTGGCGGGCTGCTGGCTGCCCTGCCGCGCTTGCCCGAAGGCGACCTGCTGCGCGACCTCGCTTACAGGCGGCTGTGGACTTCCATCCTCACCAGCTCTTTCGGCAACCAGGTGATGATGCTGGCGCTGCCGCTGACGGCCGCCGTGCTGCTGCAGGCCACGCCGATGCAGATGGGCTTGCTCACCGCCATCGAGCTGCTGCCCTTCCTGCTGCTGAGTCTGCCTGCCGGGGTGTGGCTCGACCGCGTGCGCAAGCTGCCGGTGTATGCCGTGGGCGAAACGCTCATCGCGGTGGCCGCGGCCAGCGTGCCGCTGGCCTGGTGGCTGGGCTGGCTGTCGATGACCTGGCTCTACATCGTGGGCTTCATGCTGGGCGCGGTGCACACCGTTTCGGGCACGGCGGCGCAGGTGGTGCTGACGCAGGTGGTGGCGCGTGAACGCCTGGTGGAAGCGCATGCCAAGAACGCGCTGGCCACTTCGGGCGCCGAGGTGGCGGGGCCGGGCCTGGCCGGTGCGTTGATCAAGATCTTCGGGGCACCGCTTGCGCTGCTGGTGAACGCAGCGCTGTTGCTGGGTTCTGCGCTGATATTGCGTGGCATCGACATCCACGAGCGTCGCGCGCCGCGTCCACCCGGCCACTTCTGGCGCGACCTGGGCGTGGGCCTGCGCTTCGTCACCAGCAATCGCCTGTTGCTCACGCTGGGTGTCTTGATGGCCGTCTGGCAGATGTGCCACTACGCCGCCGTCACGGTGCAGATTCTCTTTGCCACCCGCACGCTGGGCCTGAGCGAGCACGCCGTGGGTCTTTGCTACATGGGCATGGGCGTGGGCACCGTCATCGGCAGCGTGTTCGGCCGGCGCATCAGCCAACGCATCGGCCCCGGGCCTTGTCTGGTGCTGGGTTATGCCGTGTGCGGCGCGGGCTGGCTGCTGCTGGCGGTGGCGCCAGCCAACGGCTGGGGTGTGGCGGCGTTTGCGCTGATGCTGATGGCTTTCACCACCGGCGCCGTGCTCATCTTCATCAACTTCCTGGCGCTGCGCCAGGCGGTGACGCCCGAACCGCTGCTCGGCCGCATGACCAGCACCATGCGCTGGCTGACACTGCTGGCTGCCGCGCCTGGTGCGCTGCTGGGCGGCTGGCTCGGCGAACACGTGGGCCTGCGCGCCGCGTTGGCTTTTGCCGGCGGCGTGTCCGTGCTGCTGGTGCTGGTGGCCTGGAAGCTGCCGCTGATCCGCGAACTGAAGCACCTGCCCGAGCAGGAGCGTGAATCAGAATGGCTGGGGCTGGAGGCCGAGGTCAGGAAAGTGCCTGACTGACAGGCCGCGGGACTGAGCGCCCGAACAGACCCGATCGGGTTCAGGGCAACGAACCGTCCAAAGGCATGAACCAGTCCACCGCGTCCGTGATGAGGCCATGCACGCCCAAGCCCATCAGGCGGCGCGCCTCGGCAGCGTCGTTCACCGTGTAGCACAACGCACGCAGGCCGGCGCGTTGCAGTTGCGCCATCAGCGCGGCGTCCATCAGCGGGTGGTTCGTCACCACGGCCACACAGCCCAGGCTGCGTGCGGCGTCCAGCCATCCGGGCCACAGCGTGTCGAGCAGCAGCGCACGCGGGATGTGCGGCGCGCTGGCCTGGGCGCCCTGCAAGGCCTCGGGCTCGAAGGAGCTGAGCAGCAGCGCTGCGCCGCTGCCCGCCCAAAGATTGGCGCAGGCATGGCCCACGGCTCGGCCGGTCGCGGCTTCGGTGCCGGGCGTGGGCTTGATCTCTAGATTCAGCGCGTGGCCGTGGTCCTTCACGTAGTCGGCAATCGCTTGCAGGCTGGGCAGCGGCTCGCCGGCGAAGCGGGGGCTGTGCCAGGCGCCGGCATCCAGTCGCGACAGCGCGGCCCAGCTCAGGTCACCGGCCGTGCCCCGGCCATTGCTGGTGCGTTCCAGCGTCGTGTCATGCAGCAAGAAGGGTTGTTCGTCGGCGCTGAGCTTCACATCGCACTCGAAGGCGCGGTAGCCGTAGGAAGCACCCAGGCGGAAGGCCGCCAGCGTGTTCTCTGGTGCGAGCCTGCCCGCACCGCGGTGGGCGATCCAGAACGGGAAGGGCCAGCTCTGTGTTGCGTCCATCCTCAGTTTCCTGGGGTCTCCATCGGGCCAACGCGGCAGATTCAGACCGTAGACGCGAGTGTCACGGGCTTTTGTGACAATCCGGGTTTTGCCACGGACGACGCCGTGTGGACCACGGGAGTAACCCGCCACGCTGTGCCGAGAGGTTCGTGGTGTCTCAGCCGGCCTCCGGCATCTTCAAAGAGCTCATGAACGCACCGTTGCCTTTGTCCGTACCCCTGGCCATGCTTCCCGCCGCGGGTGATGAGGCGGCCGTGCGGCTGCGCGAGATTCCGTACAACTACACCTCGTTCTCTGACCGCGAGATCGTGCTGCGCCTGCTGGGAACGCGGGCCTGGGAAATCCTGAACCTGCTGCGTCAGGAAAGGCGCACCGGGCGCAGCGCACGCATGTTGTACGAGGTGCTGGGCGACATCTGGGTGGTCCAGCGCAACCCCTATCTCGAAGACGACCTGCTCGACAACCCCAAGCGCAGGGCGATGTTGATCGAGGCGCTGAACCACCGGCTGGGCGAGGTGGCCAAGCGCCGCGACCCGCAGGCGGATGCACAACGCGACGTGCTGGTGGGTGAATTGCTCTTGGCCGCGCGAACTGCGGTGCAGGCGTTTGCCGAGCGTTTCCGCGCGGTCTGGGACCTGCGCAAGGCCACGCGCCGCGTGCTCGGCAGCGCCACGGCCAAGGACAACATCAAGTTCGATGGCTTGAGCCGCGTCAGCCACGTCACCGACGCCACCGACTGGCGCGTGGAGTACCCCTTCGTCGTGCTGACACCCGACACCGAGGCCGAGATGGCCGCGCTGGTGCAGGGCTGCATCACGATGGGCCTGACCATCATTCCGCGCGGCGGCGGCACCGGCTACAACGGCGGCGCCGTGCCGCTGACGTGGAAAAGCGCCGTCATCAACACCGAGAAGCTCGAAGCCCTGGGCGTGGTGGAGATGCAGCAGTTGCCCGGCCATGCCGAGCCCGTGGCCACCATCAGCAGCGAGGCCGGCGTCGTCACCCAGCGTGTGGCCGACGCGGCCGAGCAGGCGGGCTTCGTGTTCGCGGTGGACCCCACCAGCGCCGAAGCCAGCTGCATCGGCGGCAACATCGCGATGAATGCCGGCGGCAAGAAGGCCGTTCTCTGGGGCACGGCGCTGGACAACCTGCTCAGCTGGCGCATGGTGACTCCCGACGCGAAGTGGCTGGAAGTCACGCGCCTGGACCACAACCTCGGAAAGATTCACGACGCGCCCGTGGCGCGCTTCGAGCTCAAGTACTTCGATGCCAGCGGCAAGCGCCTGGAACGCACCGAACAGCTGGAAATTCCGGGCCGTGTCTTTCGCAAGGAAGGCCTGGGCAAAGATGTCACCGACAAGTTCCTGGCCGGCCTGCCGGGCATCCAGAAGGAAGGCTGCGACGGCCTCATCACCAGCGCGCGCTGGGTGCTGCACCGCATGCCGGCGCACACGCGCACGGTGTGCCTGGAATTTTTCGGCAACCCGAAGGGCGCGGTGCCCAGCATCGTCGAGATCAAGGATTACCTGTTCGGGCTGAAAGAGCAAGGCGTGCTGCTCGCGGGCCTCGAGCACCTGGACGACCGCTACCTCAAGGCCGTGGGCTACGCCACGAAGA
>JBBSCV010000313.1:0-5138 GCA_038249925.1 Burkholderiales bacterium | reverse complement strand
CTGCTGCGGTTGAAATTCATATCTTCACTTCGCGGATGACAAAGCCCCTGGCTTTTTCGAAGCATGACCACTCTGCAGGTATACGTGTTCGTTGGCGCACAGACCACGGCATCCGTACAGCGTACTTTTCCCGTTTTGCACACGCTGTGCTGCTGAATCCCGTGGCGCGTGTCGAACAGGAGCCGCCATGAAAAACTTGTCTGTTGTTGTCGCCACGTTAGCGTTGTTGGTCACAGGCGCAGCCTTCGCGCAAACCGGGCCGATGATGAATGGCGGCATGGGCATGGGCATGGGCAGCTGGATGGGTGGCTATGGCGGTTATTGGATGCCCATCCTGCTCGTGGTCGTGGTGGGCCTGGTGGTGTGGGTCGTCATCCGAGGGCGCAAGTGATTTCTTTCAGCCGCCGACAACCGTGCCTCACTTCGTGTGTGGAGCTGGTGGCATCGATGTTCGCACTGGTGTCGGGCGTGGCGAATGCGTGCCTGACTCAATCGAACGAGCGAGCTGGGCTCGGCGCTATTTTCTTGCAAGCCAAACCTGTGGGTGTTGGCGCCGCACTACCGCTGGAAGGACAGGTGCAGCACGTCCTTCATCACGACGCCACAGCAACCGGGCAAGAAGGACCCGACAGTCACGGCGCCGAAGAAGGATGCCTCAAAGTTTGCGCTGACAAGTCCGGTGCGGTCGCCAAGAGCACGGCGTCCCAAGCCGAAACAGATAACCCTTTCTTCGTGGCCGCTGCGCATTGGCGGTCGGCAGCGCCTGCTATCGCAGCTTCACGGTGGTGGCATTTCGAGCGCCCTGTTTCGGCCGGGCCGCCGCTGTTCATCCGCTTGCTGCGGTTGACCATCTAGCGCGTTCTGCCAGGCCGACAGCGCGAGCTGATGCCGGACTTTCGTTCATCGGCCTGTTGCTCGGCCGGTCGATCGGCTCTGGTCTGGCATCCCGCCATCGTCTGACATTCGAACAGCTTTTTCTTTCCCCATGTCGTCTTTCCCTCGTCGGTGGTCCGCGCAGGATTGCCCCCCCCCTCAGGAGTTCACCATGACCGCAATTCGCACTTTCGTTGCCTTGTCCGTTGCCGCCCTTGCCACAGCCTGTGCAAGCCCGGGTGCGATGAACGCCGCTCCCGCTTCGCCCGGCATGCCCGGCATGGCGGCACCCTCGACCATGACGACGATGCAACCCCGCATGATGGCCATGCAGGAAATGCACCAGAAGATGACGGCTGCCAAGACGCCTGCAGACCGTCAGGCCCTGATGGCCGATCACATGAAAGCCATGCAAGGTGGCATGGCGATGATGAAGGAAATGCAAGGTGGCATGCAGGGCATGGGCAGCATGGGCGGCATGCAGGGCATGGCCGGCACGGGTGACGGCAAAGGCATGCCGGCCGATATGGCCCAGCGGCATCAAAAAATGACTGACCACATGGCCATGATGCAGATGATGATGGACATGATGGCCGACCGGATGCCCGCCGCGCCGGCCACCAGATAGGGGGTGCCGTCATGAGCACCGCACCCGAGACCTCACTCGCACCGTCCGCTTCGGCTTCGGCTGTCGCTTACGGATTCCACTGTGTTCTGCCGAAGCAGGAATTCGCACAGGCCGTCGCCACCGTGACCGAAGCCCTGAAGACCGAGGGCTTCGGCATCCTGACCGAAATCGACGTGCAGGCGACGATGAAAGCCAAGCTCGGTATCGAGGGGCGGCCCTACCAAATCCTCGGCGCCTGCCATCCGCCGCTGGCCCACCGCGCATTGATCGCCGAACCCGATATCGGCCTGTTGCTGCCTTGCAATGTCGTGGTCCGCCAGGAAGAAGATGGGCAGCTTGTGGTCGCCTTCATGGACCCGGTGGTGGTGCTGCAAATGACCCCCAACCCCGAAGTGGCGCGCGTTGCCCATGAAGTCCACGAACGGCTGGGCAGAGTGAAGGCCGCGTTAATGAACGGCGCCACGCCATTGACTCAGCACTGAAGGAGACGGACATGCACATGTTCTACGACGGTAGTCGACTGTGATACCGAAGTTTCGGGAAGACGGCGAGGTAGCCGCAGACATGCACGCCCATCATTCTCACGATGCGACAGACCCGCAGGCGCACGCGAAAAGCGATGTGGCGGGCGGGTTGAAAGATCCGGTGTGTGGCATGGCCGTCACGACCGAGTCGGTCAACAAGCTGGAACACGACGGCAGGCCGTATTACTTCTGCAGCGCAGGCTGCCAGGCCAGGTTTGCCGCCGATCCGCTGGCCTACATCGGCAAGCAGGCCGCGCTCATGGCTCGCGAGGCTCCCGAGGCGCCAACAACGGTCGCCGCTGCGGGTGCCGATGCAGGTGCCATCTACACCTGCCCCATGCACCCGGAAATCCGCCAAGACCACCCTGGCGATTGCCCGAAGTGCGGCATGACGCTCGAGCCCTTGCTACCCACGCTCGACGACGAAGAGAACCCGGAACTGCGGTCGTTCCAGCATCGCTTCTGGTGGACCTTGCCGCTGACCGTGATCGTCACGGTGCTGGCGATGTTCGGCCACCGCTTCGGCTGGTTTGAGATGGCCACGCAAAGTTGGATCGAGCTGGTCTTGTCCTTGCCCGTCGTGTTGTGGGCGGGCTGGCCGTTCTTCGTGCGCGGAGCGCAGTCGGTGGTGCAACGCAGTCCGAACATGTGGACGCTGATCGGCCTGGGCACGGGCGCGGCGTTTTTGTACAGCGTGGTCGCGACGGTGGCACCCGGTGTGTTCCCGGCGTCGTTCATCTCGATGGGTCGCGTGGCGGTCTACTTCGAAGCGGCCGTCGTCATCATTTCCTTGACGCTGTTCGGCCAGATCCTGGAACTGAAGGCGCGTTCGCAGACCTCGGCTGCCATCAAGTCGCTGCTCGGCCTGGCGCCGAAGACGGCGCGCCGCATCAACGCCGATGGCAAGGAAGAAGACATACCGCTGACCCATGTCCATGTCGGCGACAGGCTGCGCGTTCGTCCTGGCGAAAAGGTGCCGGTGGACGGGGCGGTCGTCGAAGGCAGCAGCGCAGTCGATGAGTCGATGCTGACCGGCGAACCGCTGCCTGTCACCAAGCGGGTCGGCGACAAGCTCATAGGCGCGACGCTCAACACCAGCGGCGCGCTGGTCATGCGCTCCGACCATGTCGGCTCGGCGACCGTGCTGTCGCAGATCGTTCAGATGGTGGCGATGGCGCAGCGCTCGAAGGCGCCGATGCAGCGCATGGCCGACCAGGTGGCGGGCTGGTTCGTGATGGGGGTCGTGTCCATCGCCTTGTTGACGTTCTTCGGCTGGGGCTTGTTCGGGCCCCAATCAGCCAATGAATCCAGTTGGGTCTACGGCCTCATCAATGCCGTGGCGGTGTTGATCATTGCCTGCCCGTGCGCGCTGGGGCTCGCCACGCCGATGTCGATCATGGTGGCCACCGGCCGCGGCGCCACGCAGGGCGTGCTGTTTCGTGACGCGGCGGCTATCGAGAACCTGTGCAAGGTCGACACGTTGATCGTCGACAAGACCGGGACCCTGACCGAAGGCAAGCCGACGTTCGAGCGTGCGGTGGCGATGAACGGGGTCACTGAAGACGAGGTGCTGCGTCTGGCTGCAAGCCTGGACCAGGGCAGTGAGCATCCGCTGGCCGCGGCCATCGTCACCGCAGCGCGGGCGCGCAACCTGACCCTGGACAAGGCCGAGCAATTCGACTCTGCATCGGGCATCGGCGTGCAAGGTGTCGTCGCCGGCAAAACGCTGGCGCTGGGCAACACGGCGCTGATGCAGCAAGTGGGCATCGATGTGGCGCCGCTCGCGGCCCAGGCCGAGACCCTGCGCGGCCAGGGTGCCAGCGTCATGCATCTTGCCGTCGACGGCCGGCTCGCGGGCTTGCTGGCCGTGTCAGACCCCGTCAAGCCGACCACCGCAGAAGCCCTGGCGTCGCTGCGCAAGTCGGGCCTGCGCATCGTCATGGCCACCGGCGACGGACTGACCACGGCCAAGGCGGTGGGCCAGAAGCTGGGTATCGAAGAAGTCCATGGCGAGGTCAAGCCGGCGGACAAACTGGCGCTGGTCGAGAAGCTGCAGCGCGAAGGCCGTGTCGTCGCGATGGCCGGTGATGGCATCAACGACGCGCCTGCGCTGGCACGCGCGGATGTCGGTATCGCCATGGGCACAGGCACCGACGTGGCCATGAATAGCGCGCAGCTCACGCTGGTCAAAGGCGACTTGCGGGGCATCGCCACAGCCCGCGCGTTGTCGTTGGCCACGGTACGCAACATGAAGCAGAACCTGGCGTTTGCCTTTATCTACAACGCACTGGGTGTGCCGCTGGCGGCTGGGGTTCTGTTCCCGTTCACCGGCTGGTTGTTGTCGCCGATGTTCGCGGCGCTGGCGATGAGCCTGAGTTCGGTCTCGGTGATCACCAACGCGCTGCGCCTGCGGGTGGCCAAGCTCAAGCCCGACTGACCTCTACAGACGGCCGCGCCTGCATGGACATCATCGCGCATGGTCTGTGGGCTGGCGTCGGCGCTGGCCTGCTGCAGCGCCGCTGGGCGCTGTCGCGGCGCACGGTGGTGCTGACGGTCGCAATGGCGGTGCTGCCGGACCTGCTGCAACTGCTGCCGATAGTCGGTTGGGCACTGTTCAGCAAAGAAGGCTTGGCAGCGCTGGGTGGCTATGTCCAGGCATTGCCACGCTTCGAGCCGGTGCTGCCGCCGACGGTCGAGCTGCTCGTGTTCCATCTGCACTGCGTCATGCACAGTGCGGTGGTCGCCGGCGCGGCCACGCTGCTGCTGTGGGCCGCGATGCGCTCGTTGTGGATACCTCTGCTTGGCTGGTGGCTGCACATCGCGATCGATGTGTTCACGCATTCGGCCGAGTTTTATCCCTCGCCCGTGCTGTACCCGATCACGTTGCGCGGCTTCGACGGGGTGGCCTGGATTACGCCCTGGTTCATGGTGGTCAACTACGTGGCGCTGGCTGGCGCCGGTGCGTGGCTGGTGTGGAGTCGACGCAAGCGGCAAGCGCCGTAAGGCTGGCCAGTGTCGTGTTCTGTTCCATGTCCCAGCGGGCACACCCGTGCACCGCAGCAACATAGAATCGGCATCATGGAAATAAGCCGGGCCATCAGAAAGTCGATCAG
>JBBSCV010000312.1:0-5151 GCA_038249925.1 Burkholderiales bacterium | reverse complement strand
GCGTGGCGGCTCACGGCTTGAGGTCGATCAGATAGGCCAGCACATCGGCCTTCTCGCCCGCGCTGCACTCGCGCTGGAGCACGTCCTTGCAGTTCCGGCGGAACCACTTGTCGACCTTGGCGGTGTCCGTGAAGGCGTTGGGGTTGGCTGTCGGCGCCATGGCGTCGATGGTCTTGCCGGTGCTGGCATGCTTGCCTGCCTTCGTCGGCGGGCTGCCGTGGCAAGACGCGCAAGACCACTCGCCGCCCTGGCGGTTGGTGAAGAAGACACGGCCGCGCTCGGCCTGCGCCGGCGTGCCGGCCTGCGCGCTGAAACGCCGAAGCTGCTGCGCGGGTGAGGTGTCGGCTGCCTGCGCCGCACCATGGACCAGAAAGAGAGACAGAGTCAGTGCCAGAGCCATGGCCACGTGCGCCGACAAAGCCGGCCGCGCCTTGCGGGTAGATCGAGTGCGCCGCCTCAAGGTCAGCGTCGTGAGAGTCATCTGGGCTCCAGGAAGTGACCGGCAGCACCGGTCGATGGCGCCATTCTTCGTTTCTGGCCGTGAACCCACCCTGAACGGCTCGTTCATCTGCGGTTCAGATTCGCTCGCCGAGAATGCTGGCGTGAATGAATTCCGGCCCTTTGTCTTCAGCAGCGACCCACTTCAAGCGCAAGGCTGTTGCGGTGCGCGGCTGCTGCCTGCGCTGAGAACGCTGCTGCTGGCGGCGGTGGTCGCGTTCGCACTCCCCGGCGCACACGCCAGCGACAGCCGTGACCATGAACGGGCACGCGCAGCGGTGGAAGCCGGCCAGGTGTTGCCGTTGCCGGCTCTGCTGGAACGGCTGCGGCGCACGCACCCAGGCCAGGTGCTGGAACTGGAACTCGAGCGCGAAGACGGACGCTGGGTCTACGAGATCAAGCTGCTGCAGAGCAACGGGCAGTTGTTGAAGCTGGAAGTTGACGCCGCCACCGGACAGGTGCTGCAGGTGAAGCGCAGGGAAGATCGCAACTCAGGTCGCACGGCCGAGCCTTCGAAAGAGCCACCCACGTGATGTGCAGCCGGCTGCACCCCTCCGCATGAGAGTGCTGCTTGTCGAAGACGAGCCGACGCTGCGCGCACTGCTGCGCACCGGGTTGGAGGAAGGCGGCTACGCGGTGGACGAGGCCGACAACGGACTCGACGGGCACCACCTGGGCGCCAGCGAGGCCTTCGACGCCGTCGTGCTCGACCTCGGGCTGCCGGTACTGGACGGCATCAGCGTGCTCAAGCGCTGGCGCGAGGTCGGGCTGACGCTGCCCGTGTTGATCCTGACGGCACGCGACAGCTGGCACGAGAAGGTGGCCGGCATCGATGCAGGTGCCGATGACTATCTGGCCAAGCCCTTCCACATGGAAGAACTGCTGGCCCGCTTGCGCGGACTCATCCGCCGTGCCCAGGGTCTGGCGTCACCGCTGCTGCGGTGCGGCACGCTGATGCTGGACACGCGCAGCAGCCGTGTCACGCTGAACGGTCAGCAGGTGAACCTGACCAGCCACGAGTTCAAGTTGCTGTCCTACCTGATGCACCGACCGGGCAGCGTGGTCACGCGCACCGAACTGACCGAGCACCTTTATGCGCAGGATTTCGAACGCGATTCCAACACCATCGAGGTCTTCGTTGGCCGCCTGCGGCGCAAGCTGCCGCCCGACACCATCGAGACGGTTCGCGGCCTGGGCTACCGCCTGGTGACGCCGCCTTGAAGCACCTGCCCGGCCGCAGCCACTGGACGCGCTCTCTGCGTTTTCGGCTGCTGGCGGCCACGCTGACGGCTCTGGCGGTGGCGCTGGTGCTGGCCGGCCTGCTGCTGGCCGGCCTGTTCCGCGACCATGTGATGCGCCAGTTCAGCCAAGGCTTGACGGCGCAGCTCGACCAGATCACGGCGCGGCTGGAGTTCGACGCGGCCGGGCAGCCGCAGATCGACCCGCAAACGCTGAGCGACCCCCGCTGGTCGCGCCCTTACTCCGGTTTGTACTGGCAGGTGGACGATGCAGGCCAGCCGCAGCAGCGCGGCGTGCTGCGGTCAAGGTCGCTGTGGGATGCGTCGCTGTCGGTGCCCAGCGATGTGCTGGCCGACGGCGTGGTGCATGTGCACGAGGGGCCCGGGCCCGACGGCGCGAGTCTGCTGCTGGTGGAACGCACGATCACGCGCGAAGGCGCGTTGGCCACGCCCTGGCGGCTGATCGTCGCCGCGGATCTGCGCGAGACGGTGGCCGCCGTCGTGCGTTTCAACGGCGTGCTCGCCGCGTCGCTGGCCACGCTCTTCGTGCTGCTTTGCGCGGCAGCGCTGGCCCAGGTCGCCATCGGCCTGGCGCCGTTGCGCGCGCTGCAGCGCACCTTGGCCGCGGTTCACGCCGGCACGGCACAGCGGCTGGACGGCCGGTTTCCGTCAGAGGTGCAGCCGCTGGTCGATGGCTTCAATGCCGTGCTCGACCGCAATGCCGAGGTCGTGACACGGGCCCGCACGCAGGCCGGCAATCTGGCCCACGCCATCAAGACACCGCTGGCCGCGATGTCGCAGGCCGCAGCGGTGGCGCTGCAGCGCCCGGAAGCAGGCGCCGAGCTTGCCGTGCTGGTGGAAGAGCAAGTGGGCATCTCACGCCGCCATGTCGACTGGCATCTCGCGCGCGCGCGGGCGGCTGCAGCGCTGGGCGTGCCGGGTGCGCGGGTGGCGCTGCAGCCAGTCGTCAGTGGCCTGCTGCGCGTGCTGGAACGTGTGCACGCCCAACGAGGCATCACTTTGCAGTGCACACCGATGTCAGCCGAGCTTGCCTTCGCGGGCGAGCTTCAAGATCTGCAGGAGATTTTGGGCAACCTGCTCGACAACGCCTGCAAATGGGCGAAGCGCGAAGTGGTGGTCAGCGCATCTGCTGACGGCTCCGCGCCCGGCAGCAGGCTGCGGATCGTCATCGACGACGACGGTCCGGGCATTCGCGCTGACCGGCGTGAAGCCGTCATGGCCCGAGGTGCGCGCCTAGACGAAACGGTGCCCGGCAGCGGCCTGGGCTTGGCCATCGTCAACGAACTCGTGGGCTTGTACGGCGGCAGTGTGCGCCTGCAGGAAGCGCCGGCGGGCGGGCTGCGTGTTGAAGTCGAGTTGCCTGGCGCGTGATTGGGGGTGACCCCCACCCGCTAGATGAGCGGCCGTCGGGTCGGACTCCACGGGTTGACGACAGAAACGCCGCAGTTCTGAAAGTCGTCGACGTTGCGGGTTGCCAACTTGGCGCCGGCGTGGCGCGCAATGGCCGCGATCTGCGCATCGAATTGCGAGATAGGCCGGCCAGCGGCACGGCGGGCATTGACGATCTCGACAAAGGCAGGGACGGCTGCGCTGTCGAACGGCAAGATGCGCCCGGCAAAGTCTTCGCTGAACATGGCGCTGAGGGCGATGTCAAGCGCAGCGCGACGCTTTCCGGCTGGCAACAGCCTCGCACCGAGCATGATCTCGGCTTGCGTGACAGCGCTGACGCCCAAGCTCTCGGCGGGCTGGTCTGCGAACCAAGCCATCACCACCGGCGCGGGTGCCGACCGGAGCAGTTCGGACACCACATTGGTATCGAGCAGTGTGCTCACCGACGAGGCGTCTTCGTCTTGGGCCCGGATTCAGCAGCTGGCCACTGCCCATCAAGCTCGAGCGGTTCACCCATGGGCTGACGGGCCTCAACGACAAGCCGAACGTCGCCCAGCGCTGCAAATCTTGCCCGAATTCGCGTCCCCAGGTCCTGGGCTTGCGTCACAGGCTCCTGCAAGGTGGCACGCAAAATCTGCCTTGCCTCCTCCTCCATGGATCAATTGCGGGCGGCAGCGCGCATCCGCAGCCGGCTCTTGAGTGCATCGTCCAGATTTCGGATGGCCAAGGTTCCCACGGGGCACTCCTCTTGTCAGGCAGTGTAGTCATTGCCAGCAATGACAGCATGCTTTCGTGACACCGACGCGTCAGCAAGCCGGCACTGCGGCGAAGCTCGGTTCCGGGGTCAGCCCCGTTGTTGCAGGCGGGCCAGCAGGCCCGCCAGACCTTCGGCCAGGCGCCGCACGGTCGTCGCGTCTGGCAAGGGCAGGGTCAGGCTGCGTTCGCCTGTGACGGCGTCGGTCGTGACGCGCGGCGTCCCGTTGCCACGCTTGCCCTCGCTATCGGCGGAGGCGGGTGGCGCGGTCAGGGCGGCGACCCATTGCAGGCCGACTTCAAGCAGAGGTGCCCAAGGATCTGCAGGTGCTGCCTTGTGCGCCGGCTCGGCTGCGGCGGCTGCAGCGCCGATCGGCGAACCGAAGTCAGTGTCCTGGTCTTTCGAGACATCTTGAATCGAGGCGGCCGCCTGCGGCAATTCACCTTCCGCTCCTGCGGCCTGCGCCTGCGCCTGTGCTTGCTCTTGCACTTGCTCGTGCTCTTCCGTTTGCGTTTGCGCCTGTGCCGCTTGCGCTTGCGCTTGCAATTCGGACATCGGTGTGGCCGCAGCGTCCTCGGCCGCGCCCATCCCCTCGGTCACTGCATCCACGCTTTCCATGAATTTCGACAAACGCGTGCCGTTCATGAACACCGCGCTGTCGCCGCCGTCCAGCACACCCGCAAACATCGACCGCTTGAACGCCAGCACGCCCAGCATGCCTTCTTCGATGCTGCCCTGGGCCACGAAGTTGATGACCTGCACACCGCGGCTCTGCCCCATGCGGTGCACGCGGCCGATGCGCTGCTCCAGCTTGGCCGGGTTCCAGGGCAGGTCCATGTTGACGACCGTGGCCGCTGCATGCTGCAGGTTCAGGCCCACGCCGCCGGCGTCGGTGGACAGGAACAGCCGGCACTCCGCGTCTTCCACGAAGCGGTCGACCAAGGCCCCGCGTTTGTCGCCCGGCACGCCGCCGTGGAACAGCACATGGCCCCAGCCGCGTTCGCGCAGCCGGCGCATCACCACCTCGTGCGTGCCCAGCCACTGGCTGAAGACGACGGCCTTGGCGCCCGGCTGCTCGAACAGCTCTTCCAGCAGCGTGACGAGTTCATCGGCCTTGTGGCCGAAGTCGGTTTCATGGTCGAGCAGCCAGGTGCTGTTGCACGACATGCGCATGTTTTGCAGCGCGCATTGCAGGCGGTGCTGGTCGCTGTCTGACAGGTAACCCGTCTTGCGCCAGCGCGCGACGATGCG
>JBBSCV010000311.1:0-5166 GCA_038249925.1 Burkholderiales bacterium | reverse complement strand
GAATTGCGCGCGGCCGTCATTTGGGTCAAGGGCGTTTCGAGTTACGTGCCAGATTACTTCGTGGACACCTTGCCGAGCAGCCCATGGATTCATCAGCCATTCGAGGAATACGACAACCTCAGGCCGGAAGCATTGGAAAGGAAATTCGCCGTCTAGAAACGAAAAAGGCCGGTTGCTTTCGCAACCGGCCTTCATACATTTGGTGCCCAGAAGAGGACTCGAACCTCCACGCCGTTAAGCGCTAGTACCTGAAACTAGTGCGTCTACCAATTCCGCCATCTGGGCGCTTCAGGAAAGAGAAGGAATATACCATTAAAAAAGTTCAGACTGCAAGCAGCCCACCCTCTGGCCAGGCCCTGATGGGCGAACTGGAGGGCCGAGTCGAAGGGCATCGTGATGGGCACGGATTCGTCGTGCCGGACAACGGCGACGCCGCCATCTATCTGGCGCCGCAAGAGATGCGCAGCGTGCTGCACAAAGACCGTGTTCGCGTGCGCGTCCTGCGCTACGACCGCAAGGGCCGACCTGAAGGCCGTGTGCTGGACATCCTGGAACGTCGCAAGACGCCCATCATCGGCCGCCTGCTGCATGAAGGCGGGCAATGGCTGGTAGCGCCCGAAGACAGCCGGTACGGCCAGGACATCCTCATCCCGAAGAACGCGACTGCTAATGCGGCGGTGGGGCAGGTGGTGTCGGTGGAACTGACCGAGCCGGCATCGCTGCACTCACAGCCCGTGGGGCGTGTGGCCGAGGTGCTGGGTGAGATCGATGACTCGGGCATGGAAATCGAGATCGCGGTGCGCAAGTACGAAGTGCCGCACCTCTTCAACCCCGACACCCTGGCGCAGGCCGCAGCCCTGCCCGAGAAGTTGCGGCCGGCTGATCGCAAGCAGCGTGTCGATCTCAGCGATGTGGCGCTGGTCACTATCGATGGCGAAGATGCGCGCGACTTCGACGACGCGGTCTATGCCGAGCCCTTCAAGCGTGGCCGTGGCAAGACGGCCTTTGAGGGCTGGCGGCTGCTGGTGGCCATCGCCGACGTCAGCCACTATGTGAAGCCTGGCGAGCCGCTGGACGAAGACGCCTATGAGCGCGCGACTTCGGTGTACTTTCCGCGCCGCGTCATACCGATGCTGCCCGAGAAGCTGAGCAACGGCCTGTGTTCACTGAACCCTGAAGTCGAGCGGCTGAGCATGGTCTGCGACATGTTGGTCGACACCGAAGGGCAGGTCGAGGCCTATCAGTTCTACCCGGCGGTGATTCGATCGCACGCGCGGTTGACGTACACCGACGTGGCCGCCGTGCTGGCCAACACCCGCGGGCCCGAAGCCAAGGCGCGGGCTGATTTGGTGCCGCATCTGCTGCACCTGCACGAGGTCTACCGCGCCTTGCTCAAGCAGCGCGCCAAACGTGGTGCGGTGGACTTCGAGACCACCGAGACACAGATCGTTTGCGACGACAACGGCCGCATCGAAAAGATTGTCCCGCGAACGCGCAACGAAGCGCACCGCCTCATCGAAGAGAGCATGCTCGCAGCCAACGTCTGCGCGGCCGACTTCATCGCCACGGCCGAGCACGCCAGCCTCTACCGTGTGCACGAGGGCCCCACGCCCGAGAAGCGAGTCGCCCTGCAGGCCATGTTGAAGTCGCTCGGTGTCAGCGCGTCGCTGAGTGACGAGCCCACGCCGGGTGAAATCCAGGCCATCGCGCAAGCGGTGCACGGCAGGCCCGACGCACTGCAGATCCACACGCTGCTGCTGCGTTCCATGCAGCAGGCCATCTACACCGTGCACAACAGCGGCCACTTCGGCCTGGCCTATCCCGCCTACACGCACTTCACGAGCCCGATCCGCCGGTATCCTGACCTGTTGGTGCACCGTGTCATCAAGGCAATTCTTGCCGGCAAGCGCTACCACCTTTTGGCCAACGCGAAGACGCGCACGCCCGAACTGCGCAAGGGCGGCAAGGTCGCGCGCACCCCGAAGCCGATGTCGCAGGAGATGGCGCTGTGGGAAGCCGCCGGCGGCCATTGCAGTGCCAACGAACGGCGGGCGGACGAAGCCAGCAAGGACGTCGAGGCCTGGTTGAAGTGCCGCTACATGCGTGAGCATTTGGGCGAAGAGTTCTCGGGCACGGTGAGTACCGTGGCCGGATTCGGCCTTTTCGTCACGCTGGACGGGCTTTATGTCGAAGGGCTGGTTCACATCACCGAACTCGGTGGCGAGTACTACCGCTACGACGAAGCGCGCGGTGAACTGCGCGGTGAACGCACGGGCATCCGCTACAGCGTCGGCACTCGGGTTCGTGTGCAGGTCAGCCGTGTCGACCTGGACGGCCGCAAGATCGACTTCCGCATCGTTCGCGAGGGCGAAGCCGAACGCTTGCTGGCACGTGGAGACCGCACCCGCCCCCATGCACCCGCCAGCGGCACGAGCGCCGTGGCCGAACTTGCCTCTGTGCGCGAAACCGACCGCACAGTCAAGGCTGCGTCACGCGGCCTGAAAGGCGCGGGCAAGTTGCCCACTTCGGCGGTTGTGAAGACCGGCACGGTGGGCGTAGCCGAGAACATGCGGCGTTCCCGCAAGCCCGGCCCTCAACGGTCCGCGCCGAAGCCGCGCACGCGACGTTGACACGGGCGAACGAGTCTCCTGAAAGCCTCGCGCTGCAGATACTGTCAACGCAGCCGATCGATGGTCAGGCCTGTGGGGTCTATGCCAGCGTCTCTTCCGGAAATGGTTTCGGCCAACACGCGTGCCGACCCGCATGCCAGCGTCCAGCCGTGGTTGCCGTGGCCGAGGTTCAGCCACACACCCTGGGCACCGCTGGCGCCGAGCACCGGCGGACCGTCGGGCAGCGCGGGCCGGGCGCCTTTCCAGTGCTGTGCGTTCTGTGTCAGCGTCGCGCCCGGGAACCAGTCGTTCAGCACCCGGTGCAGCAGGCGCAGCGGGCCCAGCGCCAGATATTCAGGGTCGCCGCCGATCTCGGCGATGCCGGACACGCGCACACGCTGGCCCATGCGCGTGATCGCGATGCGGTGGCGAAAATCCATCAGCGCCGCATGCGGGCCGGGCGTGTGCAAGCCGTCGACATGGCGCAGCGGCGCCGTGACCGTGTAGCCGTGCAGGGCCAGCAACGGCAGCTTCACGCCCACACGCTTGAGCAGCGGCGCAGCGGCGGCGCCGGCGCAAATGACCACGGCGTCGAAGGTCTCGCAGCCGCTGGCGGCAGGACCGACCACTTCCAGCTCGGCGGGCGCGCCTGGCTTGATGGCCTGCACCGCGGTGTCGAAGCGGAACAGTGTGCCCAGGCGCTGCGCCTCGGCCTTCAACAGTTGTGCGAATTGGCGGCAGTTGCCAGCCCCGTCTTCCGCAAAGTAGATGCCGGCGTGCAGCGGGGTCGTCGGATTCAGGCCGGGCTCGACAGTGCGACAACGTGCGGGGTCTGCCACCTCGTGCTTCACACCCCATTCCCGAAGAAGCGCCAGGCCGGGTTGCGCCCTCTTGAACTCGGCTTCACCGCGCAAAAGCACGAGATAGCCCGGCGTATGCTCGAACTCCAGGCGCAGCGTGCGCGTCAGCTCCAGCTGCCGCAAGCGGCTGAACAACGCCAGCCGCTGCATGGCATGGCGCTGACTGGCATAGGCGCGTGGCCGCCCGGCTCGCCAGGCGCGCCACAACCAGGGCAGATGCATCAGTGCATCCAGCCCGCCCAGGCGTGCCGTGGCCTCGCCGCTGAACATCTGACGCAGCACGCGCAAAGGCACGCCGTGCGCGCACCAGGGTGCGGCGTCGCCGCCGGCCAGCACACCGCCGTTGGCGAAACTGCACTCGGCGGCCACGCTGCCGCGCTGCTCGAAGACGGTGACCTGGTGGCCCGCGAGGGTGAGTTCATAGGCGGTTGTGATGCCAACGATGCCGGCGCCGATGACTGCGATGCGCATGCTCACGCCCATGCAGAAGCGGCAGGCTTGCCAAGCCCGCTTTCGGTCCGCCGGCAGGCGGCCGCGCGTTCAGCACGTGGTAGACTCATTGGGTTTTGCCTTGATAGGGGTTCGTCTTTAGGGTGCTTCGGTGCCTGGCAAACCTCGATGCCGAACTCACCGCTGAACTCGATGCCACGCTCTCGTGGGGCATCGATTTCCGTTTCGGGGATGTGCTGGCAAGTCAGGCGAAACAAATTGCGAACCCGGTTCAACCAAGGTGTCGCCTGTCAGTTGTCACTGCCTAGAAACAGTGGTGTCTTCAGGCGATCAAGCGGCCGGGATTCTAGACCCAACCTTAGGACTTTCAATGACTGTCTCCATGCGTGAAATGCTGGAAGCCGGCGTCCATTTCGGGCACCAAACGCGCTTCTGGAACCCCAAGATGGCGCCGTACATCTACGGCCATCGCAACAAGATCCACATCATCAACCTCGAGAAGACGCAGCCGCTCTTCGAAGACGCGATGAAGTTCGTCCGCCAGCTTGCCAGCAAGCGCGGCACCATCTTGATGATCGGCACCAAGCGCCAGGCTCGCGAAGTCATCGCGCTCGAAGCCCAGCGTTGCGGCATGCCCTACGTCGACCAGCGCTGGCTGGGCGGCATGATGACCAACTTCAAGACGGTCAAGGGCAGCCTGAAGAAGCTCAAGGACATGCAGGCGACCAAGGACGCCGGCACCGAACAGATGATCAAGAAGGAAGGTCTGATGTTCGAGCGCGAGCTTCTCAAGCTCGAGAAGGAAATCGGCGGCATCCAGGACATGGGTGCACTGCCTGATGCGATGTTCGTCATCGATGTCGGCTACCACAAGATTGCCGTGCTCGAAGCCAAGAAGCTGGGCATTCCCGTCATCGGCATCGTCGACACCAACCACTCGCCCATCGGCATCGACTACGTCATCCCCGGCAACGATGACTCGGCCAAGGCCGTGGCGCTTTACGCCAAGGCGGTTGCCGACGCCGTGCTTGAAGGCAAGGCCAACGCCACGAACGAAGTGGTGCAGGCTGTGTCGGCCGCTGGCGACGAGTTCGTCGAAGTCAACGAAGAGGCCTGATCAGGCCTGACGTGTTGCACCGCGCCGCAAGGCCGCGGTGCATTCCGTGCTGCCGGGCCATTGCGCTCGGCGCACCCCGTATCAATTGGAGATGACGATGCCCGCAATCACTGCAAGCATGGTGGCCGAG
>JBBSCV010000310.1:0-5169 GCA_038249925.1 Burkholderiales bacterium | reverse complement strand
GGTTTTGCCGCCGGCTACGGCCTGGCTGCCGGCGAGGCGGTGCGCCTGATCTTCAGCACTTCCGGCAGCACGCGCATCTTCACCAACGCGGCGGGCAACCTCGACTGGTCGACGCCTGCCAACTGGGGCGGCACGCTGCCCGGGCCGGCCGACGAAGCGCTGATCAGCAGCGGATTCGCCGTCACGCACGCCAGCGGCACCGACACCATCACCACGTTGACCATCAACGCCGCCAACTCGCTGCTGGTCAGCGGCGGCTCACTCACCGTCACCGGCGCCACGCTGCTGGGCGGCGCCCTGAGCGTGGCGGGCACCGGCACGGTGACGCTGGCGGGCGCCGTCACGGGCGGCGGCGCAGCCAGCGTCAGCGGCGGCACGCTGAACCTGGGCGGTGCGGCGTCCTTCGCCAGCCTGAACATGACGGGCGGCGCGCTCGGCGGCAGCGGCGGCGGCAGCCTCAGCGTGGTCGGCAGTTTCAACCGCACGGGCGGCAGCATCAGCAGCGGTTTCAGCAACATCAGCCTGACGCAGACCAGCGGCGCGCTGGTGCCCGGCGGGGCGCTTTTGGCGGGCAGCGTGACGCTGAATTCGCAAGACCCGGCACAGGTGCTGAACCTGCCTGACAACGTCACGGCCTTCACGGGCGACGTGCTGGTCTCGGGCGCCGAGGTCAACGTCGGCGGTGTGCTCACCGGCCAGCGCGTTCTGCTGAGCAGCAGCAGAGGCGTGCAGTTCAACGCCGGCAGTGGCGCTGCGGCCACCGCGGCCAGCGGTGACGCCATCGTCATCGAAAGCGGCGGCTACTTCCGCAACTTCGCCGGCGCTGGCGTGTTTTCGACGGGTGGCAGCGCACGCTGGCTGATTTACGCCGCCGACCCCGGCCTCGGCACACTGGGCGGGCTCGTGCCCACCTTCAAGCAGTACGGTGCTGCCATCGGCGCCACACCGGCAGCCGCCGGCAACGGCGTGCTCTATGCGCTGACGCCCACGCTTACGGTGGCGCTGCAGGGCCCCATCGACAAGGTCTACGACACCACCACCGCGGCCGCGTTGGTGCCGGCCAACTTCGTGCTGAGCGGCGCACTGGCCGGCGACACCGTGACGCTGAACCCGGTGGGCAGCGGCAACTACACCACGGCCGGCACCGGCAGCAGCGTGGCCGGCGCGGGCACGGGCAAGACGGTGGTCGCCACCGGCCTGGCCTACAGCGCCATCGACGCCGCCACCGGCGCGCCGGTCTTCGGCTACCAGTTCAGCGGCACGGCCAGCGGCGCGGTGGGCAGCATCACGCCGGCAGCGCTGCTGGTGTCGGGCTACACAGCGGGCAACAAGGTCTACGACGGCACGCTGGCCGCGCTGATTGCCGGCAGCGGCAGCTTCACGCCGCTGGGCGGTGACATCGTCACGCTGGCCGGCACGGCGACGGGCAGCTTCGCCGACCGAAATGTCGGCACGGCCAAGCCGGTGACGCTGGGTGGCCTGAGCCTGGCCGGGTCCGCCGCCGCCAACTACACACTGGTGCTGCCCACGGGCCTGGTGGCCAACATCACGCCAGCGACCTTGAGTTTCGTGGCCACGGCGCTGACCGCATCTGCCGGCCTGCCCTTGCCCACGCTCACCGGCACGGTGGCGGGTTTCGTCGGCACCGACACGCTGGCCAACGCCACCACCGGCACGCTGGCCTTCACCACCGGCGCCACACTGGCCAGCCCGCCAGGCAGCTACAGCATCGCCGGCAGCGGCCTGCTGGCGCAAAACTACGTGTTCACGCAGGCAGCGGCCAATGCCACCGCGCTGACGCTGGCCGTCGCGCCCACCAACTCGGCGTTCGCCACCAACGCCAGCCTCAGCGCGCTGCTGCAGAGCCTGGAGAACGTTCAGGTGCAGCTGGCCATGTCCACACCCACCGAAGGCCGCGTGCTGGATGTGATGCCCGCGCTGGCCGGCAGCCTTGCCCCCGGCGGCCCGGCCGAACCGGTGTTCCGCGCCATGAACTACAGCCTGATGTCGCGGCCCGAGGTGCAGACCCTGCTGGCCGCGCGCGATCGCTACAAGAAGCAGGTCTTCGCCACCGGCCTGTTCAAGCTGGACCAGGACCCCACGCTGGCCGACGTGCGCCCTTGCAAGACCGAGATCGAACTGAACAGCGGCAACTGCCTCATCACCGAGGCGCTGAGACAAGAGATTCAGCGCATGGCCGCCGCCGCGCGTGCCACACCCACCACGCCGGGCCAGCCCGACCGCCGCCGTGTGCGCCAGGCCGCGCTGCCCAACATCGAACGCAAGCTGGCGCTGCTGATCGGCGTCAACAACTACAGCGACAAGCGTGTGCCCGCGCTGGAAGGCGCGGTGCCCGACGCGCGAGCCGTGCGCACGTTGCTGGAAAGCCGTCTCGGCTACGAGACCACGGTGCTGGAGGACCCCAGCCGTGAAGCCATCATCCGCGCCTTCAACAAGATCGCGCTGCAAGCCGATGCCAACGACAGCGTCGTCATCTACTACGCCGGCCACGGCGTGGTGATTCCGGTGAACGGCGTCGACACCGGCTTCTGGCTGCCTTCTGACACGAATGCCGAAGAGCCGGGCAGCTGGCTGTCTAACGCCGATATTGCACGCATGGTGGCGGCGGTGGGTTCGCGCCAGCTGATGCTGGTCAGCGACAGCTGTTATTCAGGCTCGCTGGTGGGCAGCGAGAAGGTGCAGGTCAGCCAGACCACCGACGCGCGTGACCTGCTCTCGCGCAAGGCTGCGGTGGTGCTGAGCTCGGGCGGCAACGAGCCGGTGGCCGACGAGGGCCGCGAAGGCCATTCCATCTTCGCCTGGCATTTCATGCGGGCGTTGGAGAGCGTGAACAGCTGGCAGGTGGGCGGCAACGTCTTCGAGCGCGTGCGCAACGCGGTGCACAAGGAATTCCCGCAGACGCCGCAGTACGGCGCGTCGCGGCGCGCCGGGCACCAGGGCAACACCGACTTTCTGTACGAGCGGCGCGATATCGAGGCCGCGCCCGCCACCACAGCGCCCGCCGCCCCCAGGCGTTGAGCGTGCTTCAGCCCGCGCGCGCCGGCCGGTTCACGAGGGCAATGCCCATGCACACCGCGGCCAGCGCCACGACCAGACGCGTGGTCAGCGGCTCGTTCAGCAGCAGCACGCCGGCCAAGAGGCCGAACACCGGCGTCAGCAGCACGAAGGCCGAGATGCGGGTGGCCGCGTAGTGGCGCAGCAGCCAGAACCACACCAGGTAGCTGGCGAAGGTGATGACCACGGTCTGGAAGGCCAGCGCGGCGATGGACAGCGTGCTGAGCGTGGCCGGCCACACCTCACCCTTCAACAGGCCGGCAGCGGTGAGCACCACGCCTGACAACGCCAGTTGGTAGAGCAGCGTCTTCTCGGGCAGCGCCGTGGCCAGGCGGCTGCCGCGCAGCACGAGCGTGGTGCAGCCCCACAGCACGGCCGCCAGCAAGCCGAGGCTGTCGCCCAACCATTGCAGCGGCCCCACCGCCGGCCGCGCGAAACCTTCGGCAAAAGCCCAGACCACGCCGCCGAAGGCCACCGCCAGGCCCAAGAGCTGCGCGGTATGGAGCTTCTCGCTGCGCGAAATGAAGGGCATGCCCAGCGCCACGACAAAAGGCGCGAAGTAGATGAACACCGCCATGCGCGAAGCGCTGGTGTACTGCAGGCCGATGAAGATGCACGCGAACTCGGCGGCGAACAGCGCGCCGGCCAGCACACCGCCGCGCGCGCTGCCGTCACGCTGCCACAGCGGCTGGCGCCGCCATGCCGCCCAGGCCAGCAGCAGCACCGCCGCGCCGACCGAACGCAGCCCCGCCTGCAGCAGCGGCGGCATCTCTGCCAGGCCCACCTTGGCCGCCACCTGGCCCAGCCCCCAGACTGCGCTGCAGCCCACCAGCAGCACGATCGCCAACGCGTCGAGCTGTGTTTTTCTTTGATCGCTCATGGCGCAGATTGTCGGGCCCGCATGTCAGCGCCCTTCACGCCCGCAGCGCCTTCAGCCCTTTCAGCGCCCGCGGTCCCAGCAGAGCGCCAGCGCGGCACACAGCGCGCCGGCTGCCGCGCCTGTGGCGTGCGCCAGTGGTGCGGTGGCAATGTCCCAGCCGCCGCTCAGCAGGCCCGCTGGTGCGCGCAGCGCAGGGCCCCAGGGTTCTTCCAGCGCGATCTTGATGACGAGCCCCAGGCCGACGGCGGCCCCCAGGGCGCGGCGCGACCCGGTCTCGCGCACCACCAGCCACAGCGCGGCCACCGCCACGCCGGCATGCAGCACCCCCGAGAGGCCGCCGTAGTGCGCCAGCGCGGGCTGCACCAGCAAACCCGCTTGCGTCAGCGGCCAGGCCAGAGCCCAAGCGCAGGCAGCCGCCCAGGGCAGTCGTGCGGCAATGCCCAGAGCCGCCACCACGGCGGCGCCTAGGAGGTTGGCCGCCAGATGCGCAGCGCTCCAGTGCACGAAGGCGCCGCTGAAGGCACGCCAGGGCTCGGTGCCTGCAAGTGCGGGCTGCCAGTCCAGCAGCGCCGCCGGCAGCCACCAGGCGGCGAGGGATGCGGCTGCAAAGGCCACCGCCAGCCAGGCCCAGACGCGGCCCGGGTTCAGCCGTTCGGCGTCAGACAAGACGGCGCTGAACAAGCATTTCAGGCGAAGACGACATGCCACAGCGCGAGCACGGCACCGCGCGGCTCGGCCAGGCTGGCGGGGTCGAACTGCGTGGGTTGCTCGTCCAGGCGGGCGCGGTGCTGGGCGCGGCGCAGTTCGCGGTAGGCGTCGGCGGCCGCCGTACCCACGCCTGCGGGCAGCAGGCCGCAAGCTTCTGCGCGCCGCAGCAGCGCGATGTTGCCGGCGTTGTCTTGCAGCGTGGGCTGCTGGGCGCTGTGCGCCAGCACCAGGTACTGCACGGCGAATTCGACATCCATCATGCCGCCCGGGCTGTGCTTGACGTCAAACCTGCCCGCCGGCACCGGGCGCGCAGCGCGCACTTTCTGGCGCATGGCGCGCACTTCCTCGCGCAACGCGGCCGTGTCGCGCGGGGCCGTCAGCACGGCACGGCGCGTGGCTTCGAAACGCGCAGCCACCGGCTGGGCGCCGGCGCAGAAACGCGCGCGCGTCAGTGCCTGGTGTTCCCAGGTCCAGGCGGTGTTGCTGCCGCGGCCGGCCTGATAACG
>JBBSCV010000309.1:0-5171 GCA_038249925.1 Burkholderiales bacterium | reverse complement strand
CCCAACACCGTGGTCACGTTCATGAGCCAGCGGCGCGAACTGCTGGACGAAGCCTTTGCCGGCGACATCATCGGCATACCGAACCACGGCGTGCTGCAGCTGGGCGACACGCTGAGCGAGGGCGAAAGCCTGCAGTTCACCGGCCTGCCGTTTTTCGCACCCGAGATGTTCCGCAGCGTGGAAGTGGCCGACCCGCTGAAAACCAAGCAGCTGCGCGCCGGCCTCACGCAGCTGGGCGAAGAAGGTGCGATCCAGGTCTTTCGCCCGGTCGCCGGCAGCATGCTGTTGCTGGGCGCGGTGGGGCAGCTGCAGTTCGAGGTCGTGGCGCACCGGCTGGAACATGAATACAGCTGCAAGGCGCGCATCATGCCGGCGCGCTACAACGTGGCGCGCTGGGTCACCTGCCCCGAAGAAAACGGCGGTGCCAAGGAGCTGCAGCGCTTCATCGACGGCAACAGCCACCGTGTGGCACTGGACGCGGTGAACGCGCCCACGGTGCTGCTGGAATACGCCGGCGAACTGCGCGCGATGCAGGACAACTGGCCGAAGATTCAATTCCACGCGCTGCGCGAGCACGCGGGGCTCGTGTTTCAGAAGCAGCTGGAGGGGTAGGTTTCCCCGCTCGCCCGACCAGGGCCGACTGGGCAGACGGCTCGCTTTACAATTTCAGTCAGTAAAGCTGAAACAGCAAATCACATGTTCGAACGTACTGCTCGTGCCCGCCTGCTGCGCCTGGCGCGCGGGTTTCCTGTGGTGGTGGTCACGGGTCCGCGGCAGTCGGGCAAGACGACGCTGGCGCGCAGCGCGATGCCTGGCCACGCCTACGTCTCGCTGGAAGACCCCGATGTGCGCCAACGTGTGGCGGCCGACCCGCGCGGATTCCTCGCCGCCCACCCCGGCGGTGTGGTGCTCGATGAAGCCCAGCGTGTGCCCGAGCTGCTGTCCTACCTGCAAACGGCGGTGGATGCAGACCGCCGCCCCGGGCGCTACATCGTCACCGGATCGCAGAACCTGCTGCTGTCGGCGGCTGTCAGTCAGAGCCTGGCCGGCCGCGCCGGTTTCCTCGAACTGCTGCCGCTTTCGTATGCCGAAGGCGGCGCCTGCTTCGAGGCGCTGGCGCTCGACGAACTGCTGCAGCGTGGCGCCTACCCCGCCATCCACACCACCGACGTGAGCCCCGCCGACTGGCACGCCAGCTACGTGGCCAGCTACCTGGAACGCGACGTTCGTGACATCAGCCGCATCACCGACCTGCTGCAGTTCCAGCGCTTCATGCGCCTGATGGCGGCGCGCTGCGGCCAGCTGCTGAACCTGAACGCCGTGGCCCACGACCTGGGCGTGGCGCAGACCACCGCGCGCGACTGGCTGGGGGTGCTGGAAGCCACTTTCGTCGCCTTCAGGCTGCCGCCCTATCACGTCAACTTCGGCAAGCGGCTCGTGAAGACGCCCAAGTTCTACTTTCACGACACCGGGCTGGCGGCCTGGCTGCTGGGCGTCACCGACGCGGCGGCGATGAACAGCCACCCGATGCGCGGCGCGCTCTTCGAGAACCTGTGCATCACCGAATTCATCAAGCACCTGCGCCACACCGGCGCAGCCGGAACGCCCTATTTCTGGCGCGACAACATCGGCAACGAAGTCGACCTGCTCATCGAACGTGCGGGCGTGCTGCAACCGGTGGAATTCAAGTCGGGCGCCACTTTCCAGCCGGAATGGCTGCGTGGCCTGCACACCTGGCAGCGCCATGCCGCGGCAGCGCGGCAGAGCCCGCCCCTACTGGTGTGCGGTGCGCCAGGCAACCAGCAACTGCAGGGCGTGGGCGTGGCGCATTGGCGCAGCGCCCTGGGCGCGCTGGTCTGAGCGCTGCCTAAACGCGCTGCCTGAACGCGCTGCCTAAACCCGCTGCCTAGAACCCGCTGCCGGGCTGCGCCAGGTAGGCCACTTCCGCTGCTGTGCTGGTGCGGCCCAGCGCCGCGTTGCGGTGCGGGAAGCGGCCGAATTGCTGAATCACATCGCGGTGTTTGTACGCGTAGTCCAGTGCGCCCTTCACGGCATCGGCATGCGCAGCACCTTCCTGCACCAGGGCCCCGAACAGCGCTTCAAACAGCGCCACAGAACGGTCTTGCAGCGCCAGCTCTTCGGCGTGTTCCAGTGGCATGTAGACGAACCAGCGCTGCAGCGGGTGCAGCGTCAGGTGGGCGCCACTGTCGATCAAGCCCATCGCGATGGTGCGCGCCCGTGCATCGCCCGCAAAGGCACGCGCCTGGTCGCGGAAGAGGTTGCGCGTGAATTGGTCCAGCACGATCAACTCGGCCACCTGCGAGCCGGTGTCGTCACCCCACGCCAGCCCGCCGGCCAGGGCCGTCTCCACCAACGCGCCGAACCGCTGACGTATGTCGTCGTCGAACTCGTCGCTCTTGACGAACCATTCGCGGCGCGGCGCCAGGGGAGTGGGGCCGAACCAGAAATCGAGCACATCGGTTGCGTTCATCGAGCGAGCTCCCTGTGGGATTTGACCGTGCACCGCCGGCCCATCAAGGCGCGAGTTCGCGCGCCAGGAAGGTTTCCATGCGGCGCAGGAAGTCGGCGTGGTTGGTGGCATGGAAGAAGCCGTGGCCTTCGTCGGCCCAGGAGATGGTCTCGATCTTCACGCCTGCCGCGCGTGCGGCTTTCAAAAAGCGGTCGGCATGCTCTTCGGGCACGCGGCGGTCCAGCAGGCCCCAGGCCAGCAGCACCGGGCGCTTGATCTCGGCCACGCGGGCCAGCGGCGACGCGGCCTTCAGCATCTCGGCGTCGGCCTTCGGGTCGCCCACCAGCACCGGCATCGAAAAACGCTTGGCCTGCTCGCTGATGTCGCCCCAGCGGGCGTTGTAGAGCAGGCCGATGTCGGTGACGCCGGCGAAACTGACGCCGCAGCGGTAGACATCGGGGTGGCGGATGAGCGACATCAGCGACGCATAGCCGCCGTAGCTGGCGCCTACCAGGCACACGCGGCTCGCGTCGCTCAAGCCTTCCTTGGCCGCCCAGGCCACGGCGTCGGCCAGATCGTCCTGCATGGCCGTACCCCATTGTTTCCAGCCGGCCTGGAAGTGGCGCCAGCCGTAGCCTTCGCTGCTGCGGAAGTCGACCTCCAGCACCCGATAGCCGCGCGTGGCCAGAAACTGCGCGTCGCCGCCCCAGCGCAGGTCGCTGCCACGCACCCAGGGCCCGCCGTGCA
The DNA here is from genome assembly GCA_038249925.1 of Burkholderiales bacterium. Lineage (GTDB taxonomy): Bacteria > Pseudomonadota > Gammaproteobacteria > Burkholderiales > Burkholderiaceae_C > Rubrivivax. Next base: position 1,954 of record JBBSCV010000309.1, on the reverse strand, counting down.
CCAGCACCACCGTGGGCAGCGCGGTGGCCGGCTTCGCGTCAGGCGCCATGCCGGGCGGGTGCGTCACCACCACGGGCAGCACCAGGCCGTCGCGCGCCGCCACGCGGTGAAAGCTGCGGCGGCCTTGCTGCGCCGGCGCCACCCAGGGCAGGCGCGCACCCAGCAGCTGCAGCTCGCGCTTGCCGTGGTCGTAGCGCAGGTATTCGCCGGGGTGGTTGTCGCTCTGGCTGAAGATGATGAAGTGCTGTGTGCTCTGGCAGCGGCCGCAGTCGATGCGGTTGTAGCGGCCGGGCAAGGCGGCGTCGACCGCGCTCTGGATGCCCTGCAGGCGTTCGTCGAACCACACGGTGGTCGGCCGCGAGGCCACCGTGTGCACACCCACCACCTGGCGCGTGCGGCTGTCGGTTTCCAGTGCCGCGCCCAGGTCGAAGCCGGCCAGCGCCACCAGCGGTTCGGGGTCGAGCTTGGCGGTGGCCAGGTCCAGCGCAAAGAGCGCCGAGGTATCGCGGCCGTTGCGGCCCTCGACGATCAGCGTGCCGTCGTTCTCCAAAAAGCGCGGCGCCAGCGAGCCGGCGTCGAGAGTCGCCTCGTCCAGCACCACGGTCCAGGTGTCGGTGCCGGGCTTCTTCCAGTGCAGGCGGTTGCGGCCGTTGCGCTGCGTGGCCACCACGCGCAGCTGGCGTTGGCTGTCCAGCACCCAGTTCGTCGCGAACTGTGGCGCGCCACTGCTCAGCGTGGTGATGCCGCCAGTGCGCGTGTTCAGCCGCGACAACGCGCCGAGCATGGCGTCGCCGCTGACTTCGGTGGTGCGGCGGTAGACCAGGATGTCGTCGCTGCCGTCGTCCAGCGTGCCCCAGACGAACCAGCCATAAGGCAGGCCGCGGCGCTCGATGCGGCTGCCGATGATGCTGTTGTTGCTGCGCCAGGCGATCAGTTCGCGGTAGTCGGTGCCGTCGTGGTTGACGGCGAAGGTGCCAGCCCCGCCTTCCTCGATTTCCGCGCCAGGCTGGAAGGCGTCGAAGACCAGGCGCTCGTCGTTGACCCAATGCACGCGGTTGACGTCGGCATCGGCGAAGGCACCCACGGTCTTGGTGGCCCCGCCCTCGTCCAGCGCGCGCACTGCCACCACGCGGCGGCCAGCCGGTGTGGTGACGATGAGCGCCACGCGCCGGCCCGAAGGCGAGATCTGCGCCGACACCAGAGACGGCGAGCGCACGAAGCTCTCGGCCGGTGGTGGCGTGTTGAAGCTGTTGGCGGTGTTCGTGCTGTTGGCGCTGGCAGCGTCGGCCTTGCTGCTGGCGCTGACAACACCGGCGCCGGCCAGACCGGCCACGGCCAGGACGAGACCGCCGATGCGGCCGAAGGAAATGCGACGCGACATGTGTTCTCCCTGAACTGCTCTGGCAGGCTCTTTGCCGGCCTGCATGATGCATGCGGTCGCAGTCTAGCCAAGGCTCAGCGCAGTTCGATAATGACCCCGGTGAACACCTTGGCCCCCTCGCCCAGCCGTTTGGCGCTCTACCTCGACCTCATCCGCTGGAACCGCCCGGCGGGCTGGCTGCTGCTGCTGTGGCCCACGCTCAGCGCGCTGTGGATTGCGGCCGACGGCTGGCCGGGCTGGCATCTGCTGCTGGTGTTCGTGGCCGGCACCGTGCTCATGCGCAGCGCCGGCTGCTGCGCCAACGACGTGGCCGACCGCGATTTCGACAAGCACGTCAAGCGCACCGCGCTACGCCCGGTGACGCGCGGTGCGGTCTTGCCGAGCGAAGCACTGGCCGTGGGTGCGGTGCTGGCCGTGGTGGCGTTCGGGCTCGTGCTCACCACCAGCCCCGCGGCCATCCAGCTCAGCTGTGTGGCGCTTGCCGTGACGCTGGCCTACCCCTATGCCAAACGTGTGCTGGCGGTGCCGCAGGCGGTGCTGGGCCTGGCCTTCAGCTTCGGCATTCCGATGGCT
>JBBSCV010000308.1:0-5171 GCA_038249925.1 Burkholderiales bacterium | reverse complement strand
TCATGCTGGGCATGCGGCGCGGGTTGCCCAGCAGACGCATGCGTTGCACACCCAGCTGGCGCAAGATTTGCGCGCCCACGCCGTAGGTGCGCAGGTCCATCTGCGGGCGCGCGGGCGCAGCGGCGCGGCGCTCGGGCAGCAACTGCGGCAGCAGCGCGGCGCCTTCGCCGGTGCAATTCAGCAGCACGGCCACGCCGCAGGGGCCGGCCTTCAGCGCGGCCAGCGCGGCGGGCAGTGGCCACGAATGCAGTCCGCTGCCGGCATCGAGCAAGTCGAAGGCGGTGAAGGGCTCGTGCACGCGCACCATCACTTCGTCGTCGTCGGCCCAGCGGCCGTGCGTCAGCGCCAGGTGCAGGCCGCCGCTCTTGTCGTGGAAAGCGGCGCAATGGAACTCACCCTGCGCCGTGGCCAGCGTTCGCGCACCGATGCGCTCGATCAGCGTCTCGTTCCGGCTGCGGTAGCCGATGAGGTCGGCAATGGTGCCGATCTTCAGGCCGTGTTCCTTGGCGAAGACCTGCAGGTCGGGAAGTCGCGCCATCGTGCCGTCATCTTTCATGATCTCGCAGATAACGGCGGCGGGCGTCAGGCCGGCCATGCCGGCCAGGTCGCAGCCGGCTTCGGTATGGCCTGCGCGCATCAGCACGCCGCCGTCCTGGGCCTGCAGAGGGAAAATGTGGCCGGGCTGCACGAGGTCTGAAGCCAGGCTGTCGCGCGCCACGGCCACGGCCACGGTGCGCGCCCGGTCGGAGGCCGAGATGCCGGTGGTGACGCCCGTGGCGGCTTCGATGCTGACGGTGAAGGCCGTGCCGTGCCTGGTGCCGTTGCGGCTGGCCATCGGCGGCAGCTGCAGGTGTTCACAGCGTTCACGCGTCAGCGTCAGGCAGATCAAGCCGCGCGCAAAACGCGCCATGAAGTTGATCGCCTCGGGCGTGACGTGCTCGGCCGCCAACACCAGATCGCCTTCGTTCTCGCGATCTTCCTCGTCGACAAGGATGACCATGCGGCCCGCAGCCAGCTCGGCGACGAGCTCGGGGATGGGTGAAATGGACATGCGGCAATTGTAGGTGGCGGGCCCCGGCGCCTATGCCCGGTGGCGATGCCCGGCCCGTCGAACAAGACAAAAGGGGCGAGACACCCGCAGGTGCTCGCCCCTCGCGCAATGGAATCTTGCGTTGGGTCAGACGCGCTTGTTCCGGCGGCTGGCCGCCAGGCCCAGAAGCGCCAAGCCGACCAGCGCCAGGCTGGCAGGCTCGGGCGTCGGGTTCACGATCTGGAGCCGATCGCCGATGACCATGTCGTCGAAGCCGAAGAAGTCCGAGCCAATGGCCGTGTTGCTGAAGCTGATGCGCTTGTAGCTGTTGCCTGCATCGATGAAGCCCCAGAACAGCAGCGATGCGTTGGGGGCGTTGAACGTATTCGCGACGGTCAGCGTGGTCGAAACGTTGTTGATGTCGGTGAGCGTGATGTTGACCTCTCCCTCGAAATCGCCCATATCGGTCCCGTAAAAGCCGAATGCCGAGATCTCGCTGCCACCTGCAAAGTCGATGTTGAAGGTGCCCGACACGTCCCACCACTTCGTGCCAGGTGCGGTGGTGTTGAATCTGCCTTGAATCACGCCAGTATTCGACACAATTTGACCTGCACCCGACAAGTTGGCCACCAGAGTGGTGGCTCCCGAGCCGGTGAACGACAGGCTGAGGGGTGCAGTGGCGCCTGCATTGAAGCTCTCGAAGCCCTGGCTGACCACCCCCGACAGGTTGGACAGGAAGGCCGTGCGTGCCGCCAGCGGGTTGCCGCTGACGGCACCGGCTGGAGTCAAGTTCTCACCGAAAAAGATCACCGGCGCGGCATGTGATGCCGAAGCCGCAAGGGCCATCGCCGCGATAGCAACCGCAGAACAAACCAACGTTTTCAACATTCTCTTCTCCAAAATTCGTCTCGTGAGATGGCCGATGTCGGCATCATGTGCAAAGCAGCAAGTGCTGTACCATGCAAAGAATATGCTGTTAAATCAATGAGTTGCGAGGGCGTCCCTCACTCAGGGGGTGAGGTTCATGTCAACTTATCCGACATATCCGACATCGGGAAACACTGCCTGGCTGCACCGGGCCCGAATGCGCAGATCGCCTCCGATCTGTGCGATCTCGCAGTAGACGAATCGCTGGGCCTCGGCCAGCTCGTGCAGCGGGGCGAAATCGGCGATGGCGCGGCCGACACCGAGCAAGACGGGGGCTTGGTAAAGCAGGATTTCATCCACGAGTTGCTGCGATAAAAGCGCTCCGTTCAGGCGAGGGCCGGCTTCCACATGAAGCTCGTTGACACCACGCTCGGCCAACAGGGCTAGCAGCGATGGCAGGTCGACGCGACCCGCAGCAGCAGGCATCTGCGCGACTTCCGCGCCTGCCGCATGCAGGTCATCGACACGAACCACGTCGTCGACCGTCGTAGCGACGAGAACCCGCCCCGGAGGAGCCAGGATGCGCGCATTTGCCGGCATTTGCAGTCGGGAGTCGAGCACAACGCGCAGCGGCTGCATTGGCGTCGGCACCAAGCGCACGTCGAGCCGGGGGTCGTCTACCAGCACCGTGCCCACCCCAGTCAGCACCGCGCTGGCCCGCCGCCGCCAGGCATGGCCGTCGGCACGCGCCTGCGGGCCCGTGATCCACTGGCTGCGGCCGTCAAGCAGCGCCGTGCGTCCGTCCAGTGAAGCAGCCACCTTCAGGCGCACCCAGGGCCGGCCGCGCTGCACACGCGAGAAGAAGCCGATGTTGATGTCCCGGGCAGCCTCTGCGATATCGCCTTCGGCCAAGTCGACCACGATGCCTGCTGCCCGCAATCGCGCGATGCCGGCGCCGTTGACATCAGCAAATGGATCGCCGATGGCGACGACGACGCGGGCGACGCCGGCATCGACGAGTGCGTCGCAGCAAGGCGGTGTGCGCCCCTGATGGGCGCAGGGTTCGAGCGTGACCCACACCGTGGCGCCGCGCACGTCTAGGCCGCCAGTTTGCGCGTCGCGAAGCGCCATGACTTCGGCATGGGGCCCGCCAGCCTGTTGTGTTGCGCCTCGACCCAACACGCGGCCATCGGGGGTGCCGATGACGCAGCCGACGCGGGGGTTCGGTTCAGTCAGCCCGAACGACGTTTCGGCCAGCGTCAACGTCTCCAGCAAGCGGGCGCGGTCCAGCGGCGTAATGGGCATCGCACCAGTGTAGGGGGCGCTCAGCTCAACGGCTGGTGGCGATAGGTGTGGCTGTCGATGAAGGTGCTGGGCCCTTCTCCTGGGCATGCGAAGACCGCGGCAGGCGACAGGGTGTCATCGCCTGCGCTGATGACGAGGAAGTTCTGGTTTGCCAGGGGCCCATTGACGTTCGTGTAGTCGAGCGGGTGGCTGGCGTTGCCACCCGGCGGTGTGTCGGTCGCGGTGGGGGTGTAGCGGCAGACCTTGAAGTTGCTGCGTGTCGCGTCGGCCAGCGTGCTCGAAATCGGCAGGCCGGTGATCATGGAGCGGCCCGACCAGAGCCGGGTCATTGTCGTCGTCGGCAGGGCGCAGTAGTAGGCGATGTAGGTGGGCGCACTCTGCGTGTAGCAGCTGACAGTCGACGCGCTCGGCACCACCATGACGACTTCTGCGCCGATGGTGAAGCCCGTTGGCGGTGGGTCCGAAGGCAACTCTCCCTCGACGACGGAGGGCTCTGCCCCTGTAGCAAAGTTGATGTAGCCGCTGAGCAGCAGCAAATCCGATGGCACGCAAGTCGAGGGCGTCTGGCACACCGAAGTGATGAATCCAGAGCTGTTGTTGAATACCCATGTCATGCCGCCGCCGCCAGGCGGGGCGAAAGTACTGGTGCCGTCGCTCTGACTGATCGCGCTGTCCGGAATCGCTGCGTGCCTCCCGCGTGGGCGCTGGGTAACCGCGCGATCGCCCGGCAAGGACAGCGAGCCCGCAAGTTCAGGGGCAATGCCTGCAATGGAGCTGACAAGACTCACCGCATTCGTCTGCCCGCTGCGGTCTTCCCAAGCCACGCGCATGGTCACCGTCTTCAATCGTGGTGCGTCGGCCGGCAATGCCGCCGCCGGAGTGACCACTGCCGATCGCGCAAATGTCGCATTCGTTCCCGCCACAGAGACCGCAGCCGCGTCTGCAAGATCGGCAAAGTTGGCAACCGTTCCGGAGCTGGTCAGTTGCTCGAAGGCGCGCCGGTCTTCAACGGCCGCCTGTGCAATGCGAACTGCTTCGGCCCGTTGCTTCGTGACATCCGAATTCGAGCGCAGGGTCGCCTGCATGCCCACCACGCCGAGCAGGCCAAAAGACATCACGGCCAGGGCCACCAAAGCCTCCATGAGGGAGACGCCACGTTCACGCTGTCGCCTGGCCATCATCTGAAGTCCTTCCAACTGCCTGGTGCCCGCACGAAAGACCCGACGCTGCCGCGCAGGCGGGTCAGCACTTCGCGGTCATGGATGATGGTGGGGCTGCCGCTGCCGCTGATCTCGCCCTCGGCGACCGCCGCACCCTGGATCTGGCCGCCCGTGCCCGATGTTGCCCAGTTGGCCGTTCGCAGGTACACCAGGCCGTACACGGTGGCATTGACCGGGAAGGTCAGATTGCCGTTGACGACCACCAGCACCGGCGCGGCAGCTGAGCCGATGTCGCCTGCTGTGGTCACCGATAGATCACCCTGTACCCAAATCGGGCGCCCTGGGTTCATCGCGACGACCGTTCGCACCTGCGCGGCGGTGCAGATGCCCGCCGTGCACGGAACTGCCACCGCCGCCGGCTGCGACTGGAACGTGCTCGCAGTCATGTTGAACACCGAGGCGAACATGCGGTCTTCTGCGGAGAACGGCGTCAGCGCAACCAGGTTGAGCGCGGGATCGCTTGCCACCAAAGATTGGGCCGCAGGCGTGCCGGGCTGGCTGCGCAACACGAGGTTGGCCACATTGATCGGCGTGCCGCCGTTGATCGTGCCGCCGGTATGCACGGTAATGCCGGTGCCGGCGGAACTGGTGTTGTAGATGGCGGCAACCGCGCTGCCGAAGTCGACATTGCCGCGCGCTAACAGCGCTGCTGCTGGCGCGCTCGCGACGTTGCCGGTGAGGGCCACCAACTGCGTCACCACGGCACGGCCTTCGTTGGTGACACCCTGGCCGTCGAAGTCCAGGCAGGC
>JBBSCV010000307.1:0-5234 GCA_038249925.1 Burkholderiales bacterium | reverse complement strand
TTGCCAGTAGACGAGCAATTCGTGCACGCCGCGCTGGCGCGCCACGGCACGGCCCAGCAAGAGGCTGCGGCCTTCGTTGGCGTGACCCAGGGCGCGCAGGCCCGCCAAGCGGAAATCCAGCGCGCTGGAGAAGGAATCGGGCAGGCACAGCGCGTTCAAGCGCTGCGCGAAGCCGGCATCGACACCGAGGGCCTCATTGCGCAGGCGGCGCAGCAGTGCCACGCGCTCGCGCCAGGTCTTGGGCAGGGTGTGCACGGGCCAGCCGTGGCCGGCCAGCAGATCGCGCGCCCAGCCCTTGCCCACGAGTTGCAACGCATAGCCGTCGTCGGCCAGACGCTGCAGCAGCGGCAGGCCGAGCGTCACGTCGCCGACCCAGTTGCGCAGTCGCACGATCAGCGGGCGGGTCGGCGTGGGCATGGACGGCACATAATCAAAATGCATTTTGCCAGCTGAAAACGATGACTCTGTCCAACCTGCCCAGCCTGCCCGGCAACTCAAGCCTGCCCAGCCCACCCGGTCTGCTGAGCGCTGCCGAGGTGCTCGCGCTGCACGACCGCCTGCTCGCCAGCGCCGGGTGGCCGAAAGAGGCGCCGCCCACCGACGGACCGAACCTGTGGCATTGGGTGCAGACCAACCACCGCCACAACAGCCTGCTGTGGGCCGAAGAAGACCTGGCGCGCCGCACCACGGTGGCCGCTGAAGCCATCGCCGCCAACAAGCGCGCCATCGATGGCCACAACCAGGCACGCAACGACGCCACCGAACGTGTCGATGAACTCCTGCTCGTCGCGCTGGGCCTGGTGGATGCGGCTTCGGCGTGCACCGACGCACCGGTGTCCACGGTGCCGGCGGCGGCGCGCCTGAACAGCGAAACCGCCGGCAGCATGATCGACCGCCTGTCCATCATGGCGCTGAAGGCCCGGGCGATGCGCCAGCAGACGGAACGCCAGGATGTGGACGATGCGCACCGCGCGGGCAGCACCGTGAAGCTGCAGCGCCTGCTGCAACAGCGTGCAGATCTGGCCCGCTGCCTGGACGCGCTGCTGGCCGACGCCGCCGCCGGCCGCGCCTATTTCAAGGTCTACCGCCAGTTCAAGATGTACAACGACTCTCGCCTCAACCCGGAGCTCGTCAAAGAGCAGCAGCGCCTGTGAGGCTGTTGATCGTCAAGACCTCGTCGATGGGCGACGTCGTCCATGCCATGCCGGTGGTCAACGACATTCGTCGCCATCATCCAGCGGCCGAGATCGACTGGTTGGTCGAAGCGCCCTTTGCTGCCATTCCGCAGATGCACCCCGGCATCAACCGCGTGTTGCCGATGGCCTGGCGCAAGTGGCGGGGTCAGCTTTTCAAGGCCGCCACCTGGCAGGCCATGGGCCACCTGCGGGGTGAACTGCGCGCCGGCCAGTACGAAGGTGTGCTCGACCTGCAGGGCCTTTTGAAGAGCGCGCTGTGGGCGCGCCAGACTGGCGCCCCGGTGCTGGGGTACGACAAGGCCAGCATCCGCGAACCGGCCGCGGCCTGGTGCTACCAGCACAAGGTGGCGGTACCGCGCGACCTGCAGGCCGTTCAGCGCTGCCGCCTGCTCGCGGCGGCGCATCTGGGTTACATGATCGACAGCCCGCCCGACTTCGGCCTGCGTGCACCCGCCCCGACCTGGACCCCGCGCGCGGCCTACGCGGTGCTGATTCCCAATGCCAGCCGGCGTGAAAAGCTGTGGCCAGAACGCCAATGGGTGGAGGTGGGCAAGCGCCTGCAGGAGCGGGGCTGGATGCCGGTGGTGCTGTGGGGTCGCCCGGAAGAGCAGACGCTGGCCGAGCGCATTGCCGCCGGCTGCGACGGCGACGTGCCACCCTTCCTGCGCGTGGGCGAGATGGCCGCGGTGCTGGCCGGCGCACACCAGGTGGTGGGGCTGGACACCGGCTTCACCCACCTGGCCGCCGCGCTGGGCCGGCCCACGCTGGGCATCTATTGCGACCACGAGCCCGGGCTGGCCGGCATCACCGGCCCCGGGCCGGTGGCCAGCATCGGCGGCAAGGGCCAGGTGCCCGGCCGCAACGAAGTGCTGGCGCTGCTGGATCAGCAGATCAAGGGCTGAGAGGCTGAGAGTCTTTCGGTCATGCCCACTCATCACGCCATAAGTCGCCCGCTCGTCGTTGCAAATGCGCGCCATAGCCCGAGCTATGGCTGTGCTTTGCGCCTAGATCGGACGCCTTTTGACGCGCTGCTCGGTCACGCTCGCAAAACTCTCAGCCTCTGAGGCCGTTGTTCACAGCGCGTCCAGCCGCTGCGTGGGGTAGCTGTCCCAGCTGAGGCAGCCCGGGCATTGCCAGAAATAGTGCTGGGCCTCGAAGCCGCAGGCGGCGCAGCGGTAGCGCTGCAGTGGGCCGACGCTGCGCTTCAAGGTCGCCTTGAGCACTTCCCAAGCTTCGGGCGTGAAGGCTTCTGGCGGCAGGTCCAGCAGGCGCAGCGCGCCAGATAAATTCGGTTGTTGTTTCAGCAGTGCCAGCAGCCGCGGCAGGCGTGCCGGGTCATCCGGGGCTTCCAGAATTTCCAGTGCCTGCACGAGCTCGAGCGCCGGCAGTTGCTGCAGGCTCGTGGCCAGCGCGGCATGGGCGTCTTGCGTGCGGCCCGCCGCGAGCGCAGCGCGCGCGTAGTCCGGCGCCACCAGCAGGAAGGCGGCCGGGTTCTGCTCGCGCAGGCTGTCCCAGGCTTCCACGGCACGCGCAGCTTCGCCCGCCCGCAACAAGCGATGACCGGTCAGCAGCGCCGGCCGCGGCGCTTTCGGGGCCGCAAGCCGGGCGCGCTGCAGGGCGGCTTCGGCGTCTTGGGGCAGGCCGGCTGCGTCGGCGGCCTCGGCCAGTTCACATTCGTAATGCGCGATGCGTGACGCAAACGAGCCTGTGCCTGCCGCTTCGAGCTGGCGCGCGACTGTCGCGGCACGTTTCCAGTCGCGGCTGCGTTCGTACAGCGACAACAGCGCCAGCCGCGCTTCACCGTCGAAGCTGCTGCCCTCCAGGGTCTGCCAGGAAGCCTCGGCGCGGTCGAAGAGGCCGGCCTTCATGTAGTCCTGCGCCAGCGCGCGCTGGGCACGTTCGCGGTCGCCGGCCTTCAGGTCGCTGCGGCCCAGCAGGTGCTGGTGCACGCGCACCGCGCGCTCGAACTCGCCGCGACGACGGAAAAGGTTTCCCAGGGCGAAGTGCAGCTCGGTGGTGTCGGGGTCGTTCTGCACCGCCTCGATGAAGGCATCGATGGCCTTGTCCTGCTGTTCGTTCAGCAGCAGGTTCAGGCCCTTGAAATAGGCGCGCGGTGCGTCTTGCCGTTCGCGCTTGAGCTGTCTCAGGTCGAAGCGCGAAGCCATCCAGCCCAGCGCGAAGGCCACGGGCAGGCCGATCAGCAGCCACTGCAGATCCAATTCCATGGCGGTGGCTACAGGCCTTCTCGTGGCGGGTGTTCAGGCCCGAACTCGCTGGGCATCAGGCTGCTCGGTGGTGTGCTGCCTGCTGTTGCCGGGGGCGGTGCGTCGCGACGCGCCACACGGCGCTGGTGCCACCAACTGGGCAACATGGCCATCACGCCGATGGCACAGCCGGCCGCGAATGCGGTCAACACCACGATGACCATCGGCGTGCGCCATTCCACCCCGAAGAACCAGCGCACGGTGGCCAGTTGCTGGTTGTTCAGCGCGAAGGCGAACAACGTGAAGAAGACGAAGGCCCAGAACAGCCGGACGAGGAAGCGCATGCGGCGAGGATTCTAGGCGCGGCCTCTGGGTGTGGCGGGACTGGCGGGAGCGCGGCGGGCGCGAGGGCCGCTGCGACGTCAGGCGCTGTCGCTACCTGCCGCCGCCTGGGCATCGACGGCTTCACGCAAGGCCTTGCCCGGCTTGAAGTGCGGCACCAGTTTTTCTGGGATGACCACCTGCTCGCCGCTCCGCGGGTTGCGGCCCATGCGTGGCGGGCGGCGGTTGATGCTGAAGCTGCCGAAGCCACGAATCTCGATGCGGTGGCCCCGAGCCAATGCGTCGCTCATCGCGTCCAGGATGGTCTTCACCGCGAACTCGGTGTCGCGCTGCGTGAGCTGCGAAAAGCGCTCGGCCAGGCGGGTGACGAGGTCGGATCGGGTCATGGATACGGCGGGCTGAGAGGACAGTGCCGGCCCCGCGTGACCGCGGGGCCGGCAGCCGCCGATTTACTCGGGGCGGTTGTCGAGCTTGGCGCGCAGCAAGGCCCCGAGACTCGTGGTGCCAGCGTTTTCACGCTCGCTGGTCTGGCGCAGCGCCTGCATGCCTTGCTGGGCATCGGCGTTGTCCTTCTGCTTGACGCTCAGCTGGATCGAACGCATCTTGCGGTCGACGTTGATCACCATCACCGTGACGTCGTCGCCTTCCTTCAGCAGGTTGCGCGCATCCTCGACGCGATCGGCGCTGATCTCTGACGCACGCAGATAACCGGTGACGTCTTCATTCAGCTGGATCTCGGCGCCGCGCGGGTCGACGCTCTTGACCTTGCCGTTGACGACCGCACCGCGATCATTCAGCGTGGTGAAGGTGGTGAACGGGTCGGTGTCCAGCTGCTTGATGCCCAGGCTGATGCGCTCGCGCTCCACGTCCACGGCCAGCACGATGGCGTCGACTTCCTGGCCCTTCTTGTAGTTGCGCACGGCGGTCTCGCCCGGCTCGTGCCAGGACAGGTCTGACAGATGCACCAGGCCGTCGATGCCGGCCGACAGGCCGATGAAGACGCCGAAGTCGGTGATGCTCTTGACCGGGCCCTTGACGCGGTCGCCGCGCTTGACCGTGGTGCTGAACTCTTCCCACGGGTTGGCCTTGCACTGCTTCATGCCCAGGCTGATGCGGCGCTTGTCTTCGTCGATCTCCAGGACCATGACTTCGACTTCTTCGCCCAGGGTCACCACCTTGGCAGGAGCGACGTTCTTGTTGGTCCAGTCCATTTCGGACACGTGCACCAGGCCTTCGATGCCCGGCTCGATCTCGACGAACGCGCCGTAGTCGGCGATGTTCGTGATCTTGCCGAACAGGCGCGTGCTGTTCGGGTAGCGACGCGAAACACCGTGCCAGGGGTCATCGCCCAGCTGCTTTAGGCCGAGGGAAACGCGATTCTTCTCGGCGTCGAACTTCAGCACCTTGGCCGTCAGCTCCTGGCCGACCGTCACCACTTCCGACGGGTGACGCACGCGGCGCCAGGCCATGTCGGTGATGTGCAGCAGGCCGT
>JBBSCV010000306.1:0-5240 GCA_038249925.1 Burkholderiales bacterium | reverse complement strand
CTTCTCGCGCGCCGCCAGCGTCAGGCCGGCGATGGATTCGGGCTCGTCCATCTCGCCGTCGCCGAACACGCCCCAGACGCGGCGCGTGCTGCAGTCGAGCAGGCCACGCGCCGTGAGGTAGCGCAGGAAGCGCGCCTGGTAGACCGCGTTGATCGGCCCCAGGCCCATGCTGCCGGTGGGGAACTGCCAGAAGTTCGGCATCAGCCACGGGTGCGGGTAGCTGCACAGGCCGCCGCCGGCATCGTCGACGCCGCGCTGATTGATCTCTTGTCGATACCGCGCCAGCTGCCCTTCGCTCAGGCGCCCTTCGAGAAAGGCGCGTGAATACACGCCCGGTGCGCTGTGCGGCTGGAAGAAGACGAGGTCGCTGCGCTGGCCGCAGGCGCTGCCCTTGAAGAAGTGGTTGAAGCCGACCTCGAAAATCTCGGCAGCACTCGCGTAGCTGGCAATGTGGCCGCCGAGTTCGCCGTAGGCCTCGTTGGCGCGCACCACCATGGCCAAGGCGTTCCAGCGCATGATGGCCGTGAGCCGCTCTTCGGTGCGCAGGTCGCCGGGGTAGGCGCCCTGGCGCTGCAGCGGGATGCTGTTGCGATAGGCCGAGAACGGCGGCGAATGCGGCACCATGCCCTGCTGCTGCGCCTGCTCTTGCAACTGCTCGATGAGGTAGAGGCCACGCTCGGGGCCGGCGCCATCGACAACGGCCTGCAGCGCTTCCAGCCATTCGCGCGTCTCTTCGGGGTCGGTGTCGGTGTCGGCGTCTGAGGCCGCCAGGGTGTTTTTCAAAGTGACGGCAGGGTCGCGATCAGTGGCGTTCATGCATGGGCTCCTGGCCTGCATTGTGTCGGGCTGCAGCGGCGCCAGGCGCTACAGTCTTGCGACCCCAATGAAGTGAGGCAACGCCGCATGGCCACCATCCACATCCAATGCAAAGACACCCAGGCAACGCCCGTGGTCGAGGTTTATCAACGCGGCAACAACGGCCAGCCCGACACCCTGGTGCGCAGCGGCCTGCTCACCCCCGGTGGCGCCGAAGTGGACATGCCCGACGGCTGCTACGTGGTGCTGCGCGCCGCCACCGACGACCAGGCCAAGAGCATCGACAACTGGTGACCTGAAGTGCAACGTTCCCGTTTCTTCTCCTGGGCGCGCGCTGCGAGCGCCGCCATCGCGGCTGCGCTGCTCGCCGCCAGCCAGGCTGCGCTGGCCTTCGGCGGAGTGGGCCACCGGCTGATTGCCGAGATGGCCGAAGCGCGACTGAGCCCGGCCGCACGCGCCGAGGCCACACGCCTGCTGGCGCAAGAGCCCGCGAGCACGCTGGTTTCCATTTCCACCTGGGCCGACGAGAACCGCTCACTCGGCACGGCACGCTGGCACTATGTGAACTTCCACCGCGGCGAGCCCTGCCAATACCAGCCAGCGCGGCTGTGCATCGAGGGCGACTGCGTGGTGGGTTCGCTGGAGAAGCAGATCGCGCTGCTGGCCAGTGCTGCCCCCGATGCCGAACGCCTGCTGGCGCTGAAGTACGTGGTGCACCTGGTGGCCGACGTGCACCAGCCGCTGCACGCCGGTTTCTTCGACGACCGTGGCGGCAACAGCTTCCAGCTGCAGGCCTTCGACCGCGGCACCAACCTGCATTCACTGTGGGACACCGGCATGCTGATCAACTGGCCGGGCGGCGAAGACGCCTTCAAGCTGGCCGTGAAGGCCGCGCCTGCACCGACCGCGCAGGGCGCGCCGGCGCTGTGGGCCGAAGAAAGCTGCCGCATCGTGGCGCAGGAAGGTTTCTACCCCGAGCAGCGCACGCTGGAGCCGGCTTACCCGCAGCGCTGGAACGCGACGCTGGTGCAGCGGGTGCAGGGCGCCAGCCAGCGGCTGGCTGGAGTGCTGAACACCGCGCTGGGTTGGAGATAGGGGCAGAGGTCACGCGCGGGCCTCAGGGGCCGCTTCTGTGCCGTACGCGCGTGCGCGAAGGCTCGCCGCCATCACCGTCAGACGAAAGGGCCCGCGCCGCCTGAGCGCAGGTCTCGCGTTCGGGCAGGCCCTCGCCAACGAGGTCGTCATCGGCCTGAGTGACCGACGCGCTCAGCCTTGCCAAAGCGCTGCCATCGTCCAGCCCTGCATACCAGAGCCGGCCAGCGTCCCCAGGCTTGGCAAATCAGGTGGCACGCCCATGCGGGTGATCTGCTCCAACGTGCCCCTGCGGCAGGCGCCACGGCACAGGGCCGCGCTGAAGCTGCTCAATAACGCGCTGCGCCGCGACAGCAGACGCTGCGGAATGCGGCGCACTGAGGCGATCAACGCCAACGAATTGCAGCTGGACGCAGACGTCAGGTGAAACGGTTTGTTGCCACGCCGCGTGCAACATCCACCGAAGGGCTGCATGCGGATGGGTGCACCGCCACCCCCTCTGGAGGGCTCCACAGCGGGGGCACTTCAAACACTGGAAAACGCGCTGCGATTCAGCGATGCTTGCGCCAGCCGCTGCCGTCAATCGGGTGCAGCCAGGGGGTTCTTCTTGCAGTTCAAACGGGAGTGGCGCCGCGTGCTTGGCAAAGGCACCGTGGTCAGCCTGTTTGTCAGCTTCATCGGCGTTTGCCTCGTCGCCCCAGCATCGGCTGCTGAAGCGCGGAACAGCGTGGTGGAGCAGCGCGACCAGCTGGAACGTATCGAACAGTGGCGCCGCGAACAAGAGCGCCGTGCGCCTGTCATCGGCACGATCACCACGTCGGGTTGGCAGCCCGCGGTTCCGAACGAGCAGCCGTGTTTTGTGGTGCGCCAGGTTCGCATCGAACTCGCCGCGCCTGCAGAGGCAAGCCACACGACCACGCCCGCCCCCAGCGCCAGCGCGCAAGCCCTGCTGGGCCCGGTGCACCACCTGCCGGGCTACGAAGGCGTGTGTCTGGGTGCGGTCAGCCTGGAGCGCCTGCGCGGCAACTTGGCCGACCGGTTGGCTGCACTCGGATACATCACCAGCGCATTGCTGGTGCCGCCGCAAGACCTGCGCAGCGGCGAACTGGTGCTGGTGCTGGTGCCCGGCCTGGTGGAGGCCGTGGCGGTGGAAGGCGCCTTGCTTGCGGCTCGGCCCGCGGCCAATGCGCTGGCGCTGGCGCCCGGCGATGTGCTGAACCTGCGCGACATCGAACAGACGCTTGAAAACCTCGGCCGCTTGCCCAGCCAGGCGTCGCGCTTTGTCGTTGAGCCAGGCACGGCGCCCGGAGCCAGCGTGGTGCGCATCTTGCCGCTGCAGCCCGATGCCGCGCTGTGGCGTGCCCAAGTGGGTGCCGAGCGTGCCGAAGGCTCCGACTACGGTGACGTGCAACTCACCGGCCAACTGAGCCTGGACCACCTGCTGCGCCTGAGCGACCAGTTCGGCCTGTGGGTGGCGCACAGCCAGGGCGGCGGCGCAGCAGGCGGGCAACGCGCGCTGCAGACCTCTTGGTACACCTACTGGAACGTGCCGCTGGGGCGGCACAGCCTGACGCTGAGCCAATCACGCGCCGACTACCGCCGTTTCATCGCCGCCGGTGTGGGCCAGTTTCGCGACGCCGGGCGCGACACCACCCACCGCGTGCGCTGGGAGTGGACCTTCTGGCGCGGCGAGGCCGGGCGTATGCAGCTTTGGGCTGCGGCATCACAGCGCCGCGCCCGCACCTTTCTGGATGACATCGAACTCATCTCGCGGCGGCGCCTGGGCACCAGCGTCGAGCAAGGGCTTCTGCTGTGGGGCCGCGTTGCGGGCTGCGAGATTTCGCTGCAGCTGGAAGGCACGCAGGTGCAGCGCCTGGAACGTGACAGCGACTTCCAACCCCCCACCAGCGGCCTGCCGCGCAGCTGGCGGGCCGACACCCAGTGGGCTTGCCCCTTGGGCGCGGGCTACGACCTCAATGGCCAAGCCTGGGTGCAGCGGGTGGCGCAGCCGGTGGATGGCAGCGACCTTGTAGTGCTGGGCACCCGCCAGACCGTGCGCGCGCATGCCAGCGCCGACGCCCTGAGCGGCCGCGGCCAAACGGTACTGCGCCACGAACTGCTGCTGCCAGCGCTGCGCTTGGGCAGCACCGCAGCGTTGCGCCCAACGCTGGCGCTGGACTGGGGGCGTGTGCATGACCCCATCGACGGCGGCCGGGCCGGACGCGAGCTCGCAGCTGTGGCCCTGGGCCTGCGCTGGCAGGCCTGGCGGGCCAGCGGCCAGGTGCTGGCACAGCACCCCTTGCGCGCACCGCCGAACACCGGCACTGGCGTGGCGCAGGCGCGCCGCGACGCCCAACTTCAAGTCAGTCTGCGTTTCAGCCTTTGACCCTACAGACACCGCCAGACCCACACGATTCAACCGCGCCAGAAACCGTCACATTCACGAGGAACATTCATGGACCCGACCCGCCGCATCAATTTGCTGACCCGCGCTGTTTTCATCGCGATGAGCACCTGCCCGCCCGTTTGGGCGCAGCCGGTGGCCGACCCCGCAGCGCCTTCAGCCAAACGGCCCATCGTGCAAACCGCGCCCAATGGCGTGCCGGTGGTGAACATCGCCCAGCCCAACGCGGCCGGCACTTCGCACAACCTCTTTCAGAGCTTTTCTGTCGACGCCCGCGGCGTGGTGCTGAACAACGCCACAGTGGGCGTGACCGCGCCGGCGCCGCCTCCGCCTCCCGCGCCACCACCACCACTGCCGCCGCCGCCACCGCCGCCTGAGAACTGCGGCGCGTACGCCTGCAACAGGCCGGGCAGCGGGCCGACGGCGCCGCGAGCCGGCGCCGCCTTTGCCGTGCCCGGGGTGGGCCTTTCAAGCGCGCTAACGCCTGTGGTGCAGTCCTTGACCGCGGGCTCGGCGCTGGTAGGCAGCATCGCCGCCAACCCACTGTTGCAGGGCTTGGCCGCGCAGCGCATCGTGGCCGAGGTGACAGGCGGCACGGCCAGCAGCCTGGCTGGCCAGATCGAAGTGTTCGGCAACCGCGCCGACCTGGTGCTGGCCAACCCCTGGGGCATCACCTGCAATGGCTGCGGCTTCATTGGCGTGAACCGTGCCACGCTCAGCAGCGGCGCCCCCGTATGGGCCGGCACCGCACTGGACGGTTTTGACGTGGCAGGCAGCAGCGTGAACATTGGCGCAGCCGGTTTGAATGGCGCCGGGCTGACGGGGCTGGACTTGCTGGGCGGCGCAGTGAACGTGGCAGGTACGGTGAACCTGCCCGACGCCGGCACCACGGTGTACGTGGTGGCAGGCCCGAACCAGGTGAACTACG
>JBBSCV010000305.1:0-5246 GCA_038249925.1 Burkholderiales bacterium | reverse complement strand
TGGCTCCCCGACCTGGGCTCGAACCAGGGACCTACGGATTAACAGTCCGGCGCTCTACCAACTGAGCTATCGGGGAATACAGCCTCACAGTGTAGCGTGGTTCTTCTCGGCCTCCGCTGGCTTTGCCTGCCGATCAGTGCCTCAAGGAAACGCTGACGCTAAGGCTGCGGGGTGCCATCGGGTAGAGATAGGCATGGCTGTACTGATAGGGCGATTCCTGCCACGCGCGTTCGTCAGTCAGGTTATCGACGCCCACGCGCCACACCGCCGCGCTTTGGTTGTCCAGGCGTTGCGTGTAGCGCGCGGCCAAGTCCAGGCGCGTCCAGCCGGGGGTCGCAATGCGGTTGTCCGGCAGCACCATGCGCTCACCCTCGTGCGTGACGAAACCCAGCACCGCCAGCCCCGGTACCGAGGCGAAGTTCCACGCGCCCTGCAGCTTGATGCTGGTGGCGGGCACGTTGGTGGGACGCTTGCCGTTCTCGGCGGTGCTGCTGGCGGCGTCGCGCCGTGCATGCAACGCCAGCACGCTGGCACGCAGGCTGAAGGCGCCGTCGCGCCACTCGGCTTCGGCCTCCAGGCCGCGGTGGCGCGATGTGCCGTCCGCGCGGCGTGTGCAACTGGCGGCGACATCGCAGCTGCCAATGTCACGCCACTCGGGCCTCTTGATATCGAAGGCGGCGACGCGCCAGTCGAGGCTGCGGCTGGTGTGCTTCCAACCCACCTCGACCTGGCGGCTCTTCAGCGCGGGCAAGGCCTGGCCGGCGTTGGTGTAACGCGGGCGGTTGGTCGCAACTTCGCTCTCCACGCCCTGGCCCCAGCTTGCGTATGCCGTGCTGCTCTCGCCCACTGTCTGGCTCAGCGCGAACCAGGGCGTGGTGAAGCTCTGCGGGTAAGCCGTGGGGCGGGAACCATCTGTTCGCACAGTGCTGCGGTGCAGGCGGCTGTGCCGCAGGCCGCCCCACACCCGCAGGCCACGGTTGAAGCTGACCATGTCCTGCAGGTGCAACTCGGTGCTTCGTTCGTGGCGCTGCGTGTTCTCGTCCGTCAGGCTGGGGTCGGCGGGCACGGCGCTGCGCGCATCCACGGTGCCGCTGCCGACGTAGTTGTAGGCCTGGCGGCTGAAGCGGGCGGTGTACCTCGTGCCCAGTACGCCCAGCGTGAAGCGATGCTGCAGGCCGGCCAGCAGAGCGCGGCCTTGAAGTGAGACGTCGACGGCGTCGCTGTTGCGGCGTTCACCTTCACTGCGAAAGTCATAGAAATCGAAGCTGCCGTCACTGCAATAGCGGTCGTAGTTGTTCTCGGCGCTGCAGCCGAAGGGGAAGGCAACGCGGTCGTCGGTGCGCAGCCGCTGCACCATGCCGTGCGCCACCAGGTCGATGCGGTCGGACAGCGCCTGCGTGTAGCGCAGTGATGCCGTGCGGCCTTCCATCACCACCGGCAGGCTCCAGGCTTGGTTGTTGAGGTTGGTGCCTGGATCGATGGCGTCGGCGTCGGGCAACACTGTGCCCAGCACGCTGAAGCCGGGTGTGCTGCGCTGGCTCTGGTGGCTGAGCTCGAATTCGGCTTCCAGCTGGCCATTTGCCACAGGCTGCATCTCGAAAGCACCGGCCAGCAGGCTGCGGCTGCCGCGCGCATTGCGCATCGGTGGGTCCAGGCGCTCAGCGCTGGCGTTCACGCGCCAGCCGACGCGTGTGCCGCTGTCGCTGCGGTCGCCCACGTCCACTGCTGCAGCCAGGCTGCCATCGCTTTCCCAGCCCAAGCTGGCCTGGCGCACGCTGCGCTGCGGCCGCTTCACCACCAGGTTCACCAGTCCGCCGGGGGCGCTGGTGCCGGCCTGCAGGCCGCTGGTGCCTTTCAGTATCTCAAGTGCCTGCTTGTTGGCCTGGCCGATGACGGTTTCGGCATTGACGGGCAGGCCGTCGCGGCGGTAGTTGAAGCGGTTGTCCAGCGTGAAGCCGCGCACGGCGAGCTGGCTCCAGTAGCCGGGTGGGTTGTAGGCATCTGTGATGCCGGCGTCCAGGCGGGTGATGTCGGCCAGGCTGGCGATGCCGGCGTCTTGCAACTGCGATGTGCTGATGACGCTGGCCGACAGCGGCAGGCTGGACAAGGGCACGTTGCCGAACCCTGCCACCGTGGCGGCGTTGCCGGCGCTCTGGCCGGTAATCGTAATGACCTGCACCGGCGCGGTTTGCGCAAGTGCCGAGCCGGCCAGCATCAGCACACTGGTGTGCCCTGCACAGACCAGTTGTCGCAACGAGATGTGTGGTGCCCGAAGCCTGCCGGAAGAAGAACGAAAAACAGAAGACGAACGGAATGCCATCGTGTGCCTTTGTGAGCGATGGCAGGTGGGCAAACTGGAAATTGCGCACGAAGAACTCGTGCGGCATTCAGGCTGCTTCCCTGCGCGAGGATTACCTCAATCAGGTTCAAAGGGACTTTCTCAGTCGGGCCGGTGAAGGCCCAACACCCCTAGCGAAGTGCTGCAGGCCCGAAGGCCCACAACGACGGTGATTATGCAGGCCGGGCGTGGCCCGTTCCATTCGTGAAGCGCAAAACAAAACAACCCGCGAAATGCGGGTTGTCGTGGTTCAGGGTTTGCTGCGGTTCAACGTTTCAGCTGGTCCAGCTTGTCCTTGCGGTCTTTCCAATCTTCTGCATCTGGCAATGGTGCCTTGCGCTTGGTGATGCTGGGCCAGTTGCGCGCCAACTCGAGGTTCAGCTTGATGAAAGCCAGCTGTTCGGTGGGCACGTCTTCCTCGGGCAGGATGGCGTTCACCGGGCATTCGGGAATGCACACTGCGCAGTCGATGCACTCATCGGGGTCGATGACGAGCATGTTCGGGCCCTCGCGGAAACAGTCGACCGGGCAGACGTCGACACAGTCGGTGTACTTGCAGCGTATGCAGGATTCGAGAACAACGTGGGTCATGGGGCACTCTGTGGGGTGTTTCGGGCTGCGGGCACGTGCGGCCGCCAGCGCAACGCCCAGATTCTACGCAGCGGCCCGGGTCACTTCGGCTGGCGTGGGCACTGTGGCTGCTGGCAACTGCGTGGCGGGGTTGAACGGTGCCAACGTTGCTGCGCCGGCGCCCACCGTCACCACGGTGGGGCGGCCGGCGTGCAGCAAAGCGGCGCCAGCCAGGCCCGCCAGGCTGTGGTCGCTGGCCAGGGCATCCGGCCAGCCAGCGCGCGACACCACGATCACCGGCGTGCCCGCCGGCCAGCCTGCCTGCAGCAGCCCACGGCCCAGCGCGCCGAGTTGGCGGCCGGCCATGTAGAACACTTCGGTGTCGGCATGGCGGCCGGCTTGCAGCTGGCCCTTGTGCGTCATCGCCGTCGTCAGGCTGACGCTGCGCCCGCTCTGGCCACCCATGCCACGGCGCGTCAGCGGGCGCTGCGTGTGCGCCGCCGCAGCGATGGCGGCAGTAACCCCGGGCACGACTTCGCATGCGATGCCTGCGGCCGCAAGAGCCTGCAGCTCTTCCTCCAGGCGGCCGAAGATGCTGGCGTCGCCGCCCTTCAGGCGCACCACGCGCTCGTGATCACGCGCACATCGCACCAGCAGCGCATCGATCGCGGCCTGGCCTGTGCTCTTGCAGAACCCGCGCTTGCCCACGTCCACCCAAAGCGCATGCGGTGCCAGCTCGCGCAGCGTGGGGTCGGTGAGTGCGTCGAACAACACCACTTGCGCTTCCGCCAGGCGGCATGCGCCGCGCACGGTGATGAGGTCGGCAGCGCCCGGCCCGGCGCTGATGAAAACAACGTGTCCCATGACGCGGCGTATCAGCCTGCCAGCACGTCGCGCACCAGCAGCGCGCCGCTGGTGCGGTGGCTGCTGGGGTCGACGACGATTACCGCGCCGCCCACACGCTGTTGTGCATAGGGCGCCAGCGGCAGCGGCTGCTGCAGCTCGAAGACCGCTTCGCCGATCTCGTTGACGCCCAGGTTGTGCGCTGGCTGCGCCTGCAAGGTGTGGATGTCAAGTCGATGCGTCAATTCCAAGAGTCGCGCCTGCACCCAGCTGTGGCCGTGGCGCAGCCAGTACTTGCGGCCGGGCGTGGCGGCATCCGTGTCCAGCCAAGCCAGGGTGGCGGTGAAGCGATGCACCGGCGCCAGAGTGCCCGGCGTAGCCAACCAGTCGCCGCGTGAGATGTCGATCTGGCGATCGAGCACCACACCGGCCGAGTGGCCTGCCTGCACCGCTTCCGCAGTTTTTCCAGCGCGGCGCAGGGCGGCCACAACGGCGTGCTCACCGCTGGGGAAAACCTGCACCGGGTCGCCCACACGCACTGCGCCTTGAGACACACGGCCCCAGATCACACGCGGGGTGTTGCCATTGCTGATGCTATTGCCAGCGCTGGCGCCGGCGCCAGTGCCAGTGCCATCGCTCTCTCGTGCCACGTACTGCACGGGCAGGCTGAAGTTTGAAGGCCGAGCCTCGTCTTCGTCGTTCGGCAGACTTTCCAGCAGCTGCAGCAGCGTGGGCCCGCGGTACCAGTCGGCCTTCAGCGGTGTGGCCACGTTGTCGCCGCGCAGTGCAGAGACCGGCACGATGCCAGCCACGTTAAAACCTGCTTCCTGGGCGAAGGCCAGCAGCGACTGCGCGACAACTGCGAACGCCGGCCCCGGCGCGGACACGGCGTCGATCTTGTTCACCGCGAACACGATGCTGGGCACGCGCAGCAGTTGCGCCAGCAGGCTGTGGCGGCGTGTCTGCGGCAGCAGCTGCACGGGGCCGCGGTCGAGCTGCAGCTTCGTGATGTCCACCAGCACCACGGCGGCGTCGCTGCCGGCCGCGGCGGTGACCATGTTGCGCGTGTACTGCTCGTGGCCGGGTGCGTCGGCGATGATGAACTTGCGTGCAGGCGTGGCGAAGTAGCGGTAGGCCACATCGATGGTGATGCCCTGTTCACGCTCGGCCTCCAGGCCGTCGGTGAGCAGGCTCAGGTCGATGGGCGCGCCGGCCGCGCGCAGGTGAAGTTGCGCGAGCTGGTCGGCCAGGATGGCGCGGCTGTCGAAGAGCAGGCGGCCGATCAGCGTGCTCTTGCCGTCGTCGACACTGCCGGCAGTCAGAAAGCGCAGCGCGCGGCGCGCGGGCGCGGTGGTCAGGGCGCCGGGCGCCAAGGCCGGCGCCTGCAGAACTGTCGACATCAAAAGTACCCTTCTTTCTTGCGACGTTCCATGGCCGAATCTGACGAGCGGTCGTCCATGCGCGTGGCGCCGCGTTCGCTGAGGGTGACGGTCAG
>JBBSCV010000304.1:0-5272 GCA_038249925.1 Burkholderiales bacterium | reverse complement strand
CCGGGTCGACCTGGTGCGGTGGCGCCAACAGCGCCAGCCGGCACCGAGGCTGCCGCTGCAGGCCCGGCGCCACGCAAGACCACCAGCCGCGCTGCAGCCAAGGCCACCGTCGCCGCCAGTGCAGTGACTGCGGCCACGGCGTCGTTCGGCGCGATTGGCGCGAATGACGCTGGCGCCAGCCGGCTCGACGGTCGCCCGCTGCAAGCCCGCGCGCTGGGCGACACGGTGATTCGCACGGCCAGCACCAGCACCTTGCGGCTGGACGACAGGCGCATGCTGGTGATGTCGGGCAACCGCGCCACGCTCGCCGTCGCCCGCAACGACTTCAGCAACAACGCGGTGCAAGCCGTCGGCGGTGCGGCCCACGTGCAGGGCAACAACTTTGCCGCGCGCGGCCGCGTGCCCGCGGTGAGCATCGAAGCCAGCAGCGAAGCCCTGTTCAGCGACAACCGCTGCAGCCACCAGGGCACCCGTGGCAGCCCGGCGGTGCAAATCGCCTCGCCCGTGGTGCTGCTCAACGCCAACCGCGTAAGAAGCGGCGAAGTCGCCATCAGCATCACCGGGCCCGAGGAAGTCGCAGCGCTGGGCAACGTCACCACCGGCGTCGTGCGGCTCAACAACAACCCGCTGACCGCTCCCTGGGGCGCGCTGAACATCCGCGCCTAGCGGACAGCGCCAACTGAGCGACCACGGCCACATTCACCCTCGACCCATCCGACCAGCCCACCGACCCGGAGCACACCATGCGCATGTTCGTCTTGAAACAAGGCCAGGATCTGCAATCAGTTCTGACCCGCGCCGGTGGCGCGGCGGCAGGTGCGGCTTCGCTCGACCAGTTGAAGCGCCTGAACCCGCATGTCGACTTTGCCAAGCTGCAGCCCGGTACGGTGCTGTTGCTGCCGGGCGCTGGCAGCACCCAGGCCGACGCCAACGACGCGGTGGCTGGCGCCGTGTTCGACAGCCTGGCCGACGACGTCAAGAACGGCCTGAAAGCGGCCACCGAACGCGTGCGCGCGGGCGCTGTACGGGCAGGTGAACAGCGCAAGGAACTGTCCGCGGCCTTCAGCAGCAGCGCCTTCCGCAAGGCGGCCGAAGGTGATGCCGAACTGCGCGGCCAGGCCGACGGCGCACAAGCCCGCTTCAAGACCGAGCAAGGGCGTGCCAAGGAAACCGACGGCCAATTGAAGGCGCTGGAGAAAGTGCTGGACACTGACCTGGCTGTACTCGAGCGCTTGCTGCGCGGGTCCTGAGACGGGCTTGCGGCGGTCGCGTCGGGCTGCGCCACCAAAGCCCCGCGCTTCCTGCGCAAGTCGACGAGTGAGCCCCATGAACTTGAAACTCGCACCCAAAAACGCATCCAAAGCCGCGGCGGCCGCGCACTCGCTGCTGCTGGTGGCCAAGCGTCACGGCGCTTGACCGTTCCACAGCGACGCGCGGCGCAAGACTCGGCGGTCGATGGAGCCGTTCCATTCACGCTTCTTCAAGAAGGCCCGACGGCAACAGACGGGTGATCTGCGACCCACCCAGCGGGATCAGGCGGCCGTGCACAGGCGATTGCGACCCTCGTGCTTGGCGCGATAGAGCTGAACATCGGCGCTTTGCAGCAGCTGCACCACGTCGTAGGGTTCAGCGGCGGCCAAACCCAGACTCACCGTCACACGCAGCGGTCCGGCATCGAACGACCGGTCTCGGTCGTCCTCGCTCTTCGCTATGCCCGCGTCGGCGAAACCACCGTAGGCCGCCACACGTTCGCGCAGGCGTTCGCAGATTTCAGTGGCTTGGGCCAGCGTCGTGCCGGGCAGCACGACGACAAATTCCTCGCCGCCATGGCGCACGACCACATCGCTGCTGCGCATGTTCTCGCGCAGCAGCTGCGCCATGGCCACCAGTACAAGGTCGCCGACAGCATGACCGTAGAGGTCGTTGATCTTCTTGAAGTGGTCGATGTCGATCAGTGCCAGTACCACCGGCCGGCCTTCGCGCTTCAGTGACGGCATCAGCTCTGCGCAGAGGCGGTCGAACTGCCGGCGGTTTCCCAGTCCGGTGAGCGGGTCACGCTCGGCGCTTTGTGCGAACTCGGCAGCAAGCGAACGCTGGTTCTGCGCGTCCATGCGTGCCTGCTCAGCCTGCCACTGCGCGTGCTGGACCTCGGTGCGGGTGACGAACAACTCTGACTGCGCGCGGAGCTGCCTGATGGCGCGGCGGCGCTCCAGGCTTTCCAGTTGCTCGAAGTGCTGCAGTCCATCTTCGAGGCGGCCGAGCAAGCGGCAGGCGCGGTAGGCTGCATGGTGCGCCCGGATAGCGGTGTGCTGCGGCGCAGCCTCGCCCATGTCCTGCAACAGCTGCGACATCAATTCCAGCGCCAGACCTGGTTCCATGTTTGCCAGATGCCAGTCGGCCAGCGTGGTCTGCAGCCTCCAGCCGTGTGAGTTCAAGCCGCGCTCGGCAGCACCGACGCGAGCATGCTCCAGCAACGGCGCAGCCGCTTCCAGCGCGCCCTGGTGGAGCAGGACCTCGGCCAGATTGCCGTGGATGGTCACGTCGTACACCGGGTCGGGTACCAGCTGCAGCATTGCCAGGGCTTGTTCACCGGCCTGCTGAGCACGCGCCAGCACTTGCCGCACCTCTGCGGGCTCGGCTGCCCCGTTCAGGCGGTGAAACAGGCCGATCGAGATGGCACACAAGAGACTGCGCGTGATGAGCAAGGGCCTGCCAGGTGCCGAGCGCCCATGCAATTCCAGGGCGCGGCAGACGACGCTGGTGGCCTGCCAAGAGTCGCCCATGCGCTCGAAACAAAGGCCCAGTGCATAGGCAGCCTGCAGCGAAGCGCCTGCGTCATCCAGCGAACCGGTCAGACGCACGAGTTCGTGCGCCGTATCCAGCGCGAGGTCGAAGTCTCCGATCTCGGAGGCTGACAAGGTCAATACACGCATCAGCTCGCGCTTGTCCTCGCTCAGCGCGACCGCCACCGACGGCGCACTCAGCAGGCCCAGCTGGATCGGTGCTTCCTTCAACACCTCTGCGTGCCTGCCCATGCGCAGCAGCTGCGCGCACAGCCAGCCACCGGCGCGTGCGCGTTCCAGGGGCCGGGTCAGATGTGCGGCCAGGGCCATGGCTTCGAGCGCGGACTGGCAGCCCTGGGCAGGCGGCGACCCGCCACTTGGATCGGCCACTGCCATGCATACGATCAGCCGGTCTTCAGGCTTGCAAGGTTGGATGTAGTCGCCGCAGGTCGCAGGCATGCTCGGGGTCACCTCGATCGAAAAGGGAACAGAGCTTTCACGTTTCCGTCATCGGCCAGGCGCGGCCGAAACTAGAGTGCAAGGCCGATCTCGACCAGACTTGTCCGGCACTACCGCACGGTAGGCCCGCACCCCGCAGGCGCTACCCTGCAAGTTGGCCGGCCGCGCCGTCCGACTGTCGGAAATACCCGAAGTCCTGGCGTTGAGAGAAGCCGTTGAGAAGGGCAGGACCTTGGTTCTGCGCAAATCATTCTCGCAGACGTGCAAAGCGGCTGCAGTGGGGGGCTGCCATGCGATGCAGCGATATCGAAGAGTTTATGGCGAGCTGGGGAGCACCCCGGTTGAATCGAGTTGTTGCGACTGCGCTGCGACGACCCCTACCCGAGCTGTCGACGGAAGTCTCCGAACAGGCTGGAACGGCTGAATCCCGGAAGCAACTGGATTGGATCGTCAGCCGGCGCTGCTCAAGGCGCTGGACCTCGATAAGGACGAGGCCGGCGGCCGAAGTACAGAGTCTGCAGACGAGCGGCTCGCCGCGTGATCGGTTGCCCCCTTCGCCTCGCGGGGACGGGGGCGTCTTTTTTTCACAATGGCGCCAAGGCTCCGAAAGCTGAGTTCGCCGATGGCGACTGTTTCGCGCCGCCTGCACGGTGACACTGATCGGGATAACCGGTCATTGCTGCCACGCGATCTCACCCCTTGACAGGCCCAGCATCTTTGCATATCTTCAAGATATCCAATATCACGAGGCGCTTCCATGGCCACCCGCAGCACTGCCGACCAGATCGCGTTTCGCTATCGCGCCGCAGACACCACGACCGGGGTCACCCGAGACACTGCCAAGCGCCTCGCCCAACACTTGGGCGTCGACGAGACCCAGGCCATCCACCTCGCGCTGCACGCGCTGGTCGTCAAGATGCTGCCGCAGTACGAGCCCGACGACGGTGCTTTGACTGCAGCGCAGATGCGTCAGATCAAGAAACGTGCGCCCCAAGGCAAGAAGCGTTCGGTGCGGTCCAGCCTGTTCGAGGTTCAGCCCGCATGACGCCAAAGTGGTGGGCCGAGCCCACCGCCGGCGAGATCGTCTGGTGCCACTTTCCCGACCACATCGCGCCTCGTCCCAAACCGCGACCAGCGCTCGTCCTGGCCGTCTTCGACGACGATGCTCCGCAATTCACGGTGCGGGTGGCCTACGGCACCAGCCAGCGCACCACGACCTTGCATCGCGGTGAGTTCTCCATCCTCCGCGATCGCAATCCCGTTGCCTATGAAACCGCCGGCCTGAGCCACGACACGAAGTTTGACCTGAAACAAGCCCTCGATCTTCCGCACACGACCGAGTGGTTCTCGGTGCCTCCCGCCGCGCCGCACGGTCAGGCGCCCAAACTCGGGACCCTCCATCCCTCGCTGGTACGCGCAGTGCAGGCAGCGTTTCGGGCGGCAACCGAATGAGCCGACGCATGACCGCCCTGGTGATCGGCAATGCGGCCCCGGTCATGGGATGCAGATCGATGGCAAAAACTATCTCGCTGGGGTGGACACCGACACCGAGGGTGTGGTCGAAGCCAAAAAAAATTCGTCCCTGCGCCTCAACCGCGTGATTGACATGCCGGAGAAGACGGTAGTGGATCAAGCAAGTGGACTGAAACCACCGACCGCTTTTGCCGAACGCGGGCAGGGATTGCCGGCCGCTGGTGTGAGTACGAGACGGCGCCAACAGGCTGACTTTCGATTTGATGTGGGCGCCGGTGCGAACGCGCTGACTTTTGGCCGGTTCCAAAATGCTGAGGGGGTGATCTTTCCCCGATTTTTTTTCGCACCTCGCCATCAGACGAACCGGCAAGATCTCTTCCAGCTTCAAGCGGCCGAATTCCACCGTTTCAAGCTTCGGTCATCGATCAATTTCGGCGCGCTTTGTTGTGGCGACTTAAGTCCATATAAGACGATAACTCTCTGTCAGGACTGGCTTTTCGAGGAAAGCCGGACTGCATGGCACGACCTGACACGACCATAAATCATTCCCACTCGAT
>JBBSCV010000303.1:0-5288 GCA_038249925.1 Burkholderiales bacterium | reverse complement strand
GTCGCGCAGTTCCTTGTAGCGCTGCAGCGTTTCCTGCACGGCACGCGTGGTGCGGTAGTGCTCTTCACCGACCACGTTGGGGTCCATCTGGCGGCTGGTGCTGTCCAGCGGGTCGACGGCGGGGTAGATGCCCAGCGAGGCAATCTCGCGGGACAAGGCCACGGTGCTGTCCAGGTGGGCGAAGGTGGTGGCGGGCGATGGGTCGGTGTAATCGTCGGCAGGCACGTAGACGGCCTGGATCGAGGTGATCGAGCCGACCTTGGTGGACGTGATGCGCTCTTGCAGACGCCCCATTTCTTCAGCCAGCGTCGGCTGGTAGCCCACGGCGGAAGGCATGCGGCCCAGCAGCGCAGAAACTTCCGTGCCGGCGAGCGTGAAGCGGTAGATGTTGTCGACGAAGAACAGCACGTCACGGCCTTCATCGCGGAAGCTCTCTGCGATGGTCAGGCCGGTCAGCGCCACGCGCAAACGGTTACCCGGGGGCTCGTTCATCTGGCCATAGACCATGGCCACTTTCGACTCTTCCAGGTGCTCCAGGTTGACGACGCCCGAATCGGCCATCTCGTGATAGAAGTCGTTGCCCTCGCGGGTGCGCTCGCCGACGCCCGCGAACACCGACAAGCCGCTGTGCGCCTTGGCGATGTTGTTGATGAGCTCCATCATGTTCACGGTCTTGCCGACGCCGGCGCCGCCGAACAAGCCCACCTTGCCGCCCTTGGCAAACGGGCAGATCAGGTCGATGACCTTGATGCCTGTTTCCAGCAGCTCCTGCGAGGGGTTCAGTTCGTCGAAGGCCGGGGCCTTGCGGTGGATGGGGGCGGTGAGCGTCTGGTCGACCGGGCCACGTTCGTCGATGGGGTTGCCCAGCACGTCCATGATGCGGCCCAGCGTGGCCTTGCCCACCGGCACGGTGATGTTGGCGCCGGTGTTGCTGACCATCAGGCCGCGGCGCAGGCCGTCCGACGAGCCGAGCGCGATGGTGCGCACGACGCCGTCGCCCAGCTGTTGCTGCACTTCCAGCGTGAGGCCGGTGCCTTCGAGCTTCAGTGCGTCATAGATATTGGGCAGCGCGTCGCGCGGGAACTCGACGTCCACCACGGCACCGATGCACTGGACGATCTTGCCTTGGGCTTGCGTGTTCGACATTTCAGTGGTCCTTCAAACGTAATCTGGTTCAGCCGCGAAGTTGGCTCTGAGAGCGGCCGTGAGATCAACCCGCGATAGCAGCGGCACCGCTGACGATCTCGGAGAGTTCCTTGGTGATGGAGGCCTGGCGGGTCTTGTTGTAGATGAGCTTGAGCTCACCGATCAGCGTGCCGGCGTTGTCTGTTGCGGCCTTCATGGCCACCATGCGCGCGCTCTGCTCGCTGGCCATGTTCTCGGCCACGGCCTGGAACACCAGCGCCTCGATGTAGCGCGTGAGCAGCTCGTCGATGACTGTGGCGGGGTCGGGCTCGTAGATGTAGTCCCAGCCGTACTGCGACTTCTCGGCTTCGGTCTGATCCAGGCGCGCCGCAGACAGCGGCAGCAGCTGCTCGACCGTCGCCTGCTGCTTCATCGTGTTGATGAAGTTGGTGTAGCAGACGTACACGGCGTCCAGCTTGCCGGCGACGAACGCATCCAGCATCACCTTCACCGGGCCGATCAGCTTTTCCAGCTGCGGGGCATCGCCCAGCTGCGTGACATGGCTGATGACGTTCGCGCCGATGCGGTTCAGGAAGCTGAAGCCCTTGTTGCCGATGGCCACGGCCTGGATGCTGCCGCCAGCGGTCTGCACATCCTTCATCTTCTGCGTGACGGCACGCAGGATGTTGGTGTTCAGGCCGCCGCACAGACCCTTGTCGGTGGTGACGACGATGAAGCCCACGGCTTTCGTCGTGCCGCCCGCCTTCGTCACGTCTCGCATGTAGGCCGACTTGTACTCGGGGTTGGCCCCGGACAGATGCGCCGTGATGTTGCGGATCTTGTCGGCGTAGGGCCGCGCCGAGCGCATGCGCTCCTGCGCCTTGCGCATTTTTGAAGCGGCGACCATCTCCATGGCCTTGGTGATCTTCCTGGTGTTCTCCACCGATTTGATCTTGCCGCGTATCTCTTTGCCGACCGCCATGGTTTTGCTCCTGGGCGTTCGGTTAGGTGAACGACTTCTTGAACGCGGCGATGGCGCCGGCCAGTTCTTCTTCCGCACCCTTGTCCATGGCCTTGTCGTGTTCCAGCTTCGCCAGCAGCGCAGCGTGGCTGCTCTTCAGGTGCTGGTGCAGGCCGTGTTCGAAAGACAGCACCTTCTTGACTTCGATGTCGTCGAGGTAACCCTTGTTCACTGCGTACAGCGTCGCGGCCATCAGGCTGATGGGCAACGGGCTGTACTGCGCCTGCTTCAACAGTTCAGTCACGCGGGCGCCGCGGTCAAGCTGCTTGCGCGTGGCGGCGTCCAGGTCTGACGCGAACTGCGCAAACGCGGCCAGTTCACGGTACTGCGCCAGGTCGGTACGGATACCTCCAGACAGGCTCTTGATGAGCTTCGTCTGCGCTGCACCACCCACCCGCGACACCGAGATACCGGCGTTGATGGCGGGGCGGATGCCGGCGTTGAAGAGGCTGGTTTCCAGGAAGATCTGGCCGTCGGTGATCGAGATCACGTTGGTCGGCACGAAGGCCGAGACGTCACCGGCTTGCGTCTCGATGATCGGCAGCGCCGTGAGCGAACCGGTCTTGCCCTTGACTTCACCCTTGGTGAAGGCTTCGACGTAGTCGGCGTTCACGCGGGCCGCTCTTTCGAGAAGACGCGAGTGGAGATAGAACACGTCGCCCGGGTAGGCCTCGCGGCCTGGTGGGCGGCGCAGCAGCAGCGAAACCTGGCGGTAGGCCACGGCCTGCTTGGACAGGTCGTCATAGACGATCAGCGCGTCCTGCCCGCGGTCGCGGAAGTACTCGCCCATCGTGCAGCCCGAGTAGGCGCTGACGTACTGCATGGCGGCCGACTCAGAAGCCGAGGCGGCCACGACGATGGTGTATTCCATCGCGCCGTGGGCTTCCAGCGCGCGCACCACGTTCTTGATCGACGACGCCTTCTGGCCGATGGCGACGTAGACGCAGGTCATGTTCTGACCCTTCTGGTTGATGATCGTGTCGATGGCCACGGCGGTCTTGCCGGTCTGGCGGTCGCCGATGATCAGCTCACGCTGGCCACGGCCGACGGGCACCATCGCGTCGATGGACTTCAGACCGGTCTGCACCGGCTGGTCCACGCTCTTGCGTGCGATCACGCCCGGCGCCACCTTCTCGATGACGTCGGTCATCTTGGCGTTGATCGGGCCCTTGCCGTCGATCGGCTGGCCGAGTGCATTCACCACGCGGCCCAGCAGTTCGGGGCCGACCGGCACTTCCAGGATGCGGCCCGTGCACTTCACGGTGTCGCCTTCGGAGATGTGTTCGTATTCGCCCAGAATCACGGCGCCGACCGAGTCGCGCTCGAGGTTCAGCGCCAGGCCGAAAGTGGCCTGGCCGCTGGCCGTGGCGGGGAATTCCAGCATTTCGCCGGCCATCACTTCGCTGAGGCCGTGCACGCGCACGATGCCGTCGGTGACGGACACGACGGTGCCCTGGTTCTTGATGTCGGCCGAGACGGCAAGGCCCTCGATGCGGCTCTTGATCAGCTCGGAAATTTCTGAGGGGTTCAGGTTCATGCTTGTTTCCTTTGGGCCACGCGCGCGGGAGCGCGAGCGACCTTTATGCGGTTAACGCAACCTTCATCTGTTCAAGACGGGCCCTGACGCTGGTGTCGAGCACCTCGTCACCGACCACCACGCGCACACCGCCGATGAGTTCGGGCGCGATTTCGACCGTGGCGTTCAGCTTGGCCGCAAAACGCGTTTCCAGCGTGGCCACCAAGTCGGCCAGCGCAGCGCCTTCAATCGGGAAAGCGCTCTGGATCAACGCATCCGATACGCCTGAACTGCCGTTGACCAGCGCCTGAAATTGCGCCGCCACTTCAGGCAGCGCTGCCAGGCGGCCGTTTTCGAGCACGGTCTGCAGCAGGTTGGCCAGCTTGGCGTCGATCGCCATGCCCTTGCTGACCGCAATGCCGGTGATCAAGTCCGCGACCTGCTTCGCTGTCACCCGGGGGGTGTCGGCGAACTTGAGCAGGCTGTCGTCACCAGCCAGCGCGGCCAGCGAGTTCAGCTGCGTCTTCAACGCCTGCGCGTCGCTGCTGCCGACCGCCTTGAACATGGCTTCGGCGTAGGGGCGGGCGATGGTCGCCAGCTCAGCCATGTCAGAGCTCCGCCTTCAGGCGACCCAGCAGGTCGGCATGGACGGCAGCGTTGACTTCCTTGCGCAAGATCTGCTCGGCGCCCTTGACGGCCAGCCCGGCTACTTGCTCACGCAATGTCTCGCGCGCCTTCACCGAAGCCTGTTCGGCTTCGGCGTGAGCGGCCGCGATGATCTTGGCGGCTTCCTCGGACGCGCGGCCCTTGGCTTCCTCGACCATCTGCTGCGCCATGCGCTCGGCGTCGGCCATGCGCTTGTTGGCGTCTTCGCGGGCCGAAGACAGCTGGGCTTCCACGCGCTTGTTGGCGGCGGCAAGCTCGGTCTTGGCCTTGTCGGCGGCGGAGAGGCCGTCGGCGATCTTCTTGGCACGCTCGTCGAGCGCGGCGGTGATCGGCGGCCAGACGAACTTCATCGTGAACCAGACCAGGATCGCGAAGACGATCATCTGGATGATCAGGGTGGCGTTGATGCTCACTGCTGTGACCTCGTCATGGGGAACGCAGGGCAGTCCTGAACCAGGCGCTGCCCACCGGACCGAAGCAAATTACTTCGGCAGGTTGGCGATCTGCGCCACGAAGGGGTTGGCAGTGGCAAACCACAGCGCGATACCGGTTCCGATGATGAAGGCCGCGTCGATCAGGCCGGCCAGCAGGAACATCTTGGTCTGCAGCTCGCCCATCAGTTCAGGCTGGCGGGCAGCGGCTTCCAGATACTTGCTGCCCATGACGCCGATGCCGATACAGGCGCCCATGGCACCCAATCCGATGATCAGGCCGACGGCGATGGCGGTAAAGCTGATGACTTCCATTTTCTTGCTCCAGAGGGAAAGGTGAGGGGAAAGGAAAAAAGGGAAAAACGCGGAAAAGAGCGAGCGCCGGATCAGCAGGCGAAATCAGTGCGCGTGATCAGTGGGAGTCGTGGGCTTGGCCCACATACACCAGCGTCAACATCATGAACACGAAGGCTTGCAGCGTGATGATCAGGATGTGGAAGATGGCCCAGGCGCTGCCGGCGATGATGTG
>JBBSCV010000302.1:0-5292 GCA_038249925.1 Burkholderiales bacterium | reverse complement strand
TCGGCCACCGACATCATGTTGCCGCCGATGTTCACCCAGTCGCCGGTGCCGTCGCCTTGCTGGTCGGTCTGGATCCAGAGGCGGCCGTCCTTGTCGAACCACAGGCCGTCCGGCGCGCCGAGGTCGTCACCGAGGATGTTGCCCTGGTAGCGCGAGGGCGGGGTCAGAGCTGTCGCCTTGTCGCCGCACTCCATGAAGATGTCCCAGGCGAATGTGGTGGCGGTGGGGTCACTGCCGGTTTCGTTCCAGCGCAGGATGTGGCCGTAGCGGTTGTCCACGCGGGGGTTGGTGGCGTCCACGGGCGGGCGCGCGCTGGCGGCCGTGGTTGTGCCGTTGGGGTTGTTCGACGATGCCGGCGTGGTGCCGCGGCGGTTGTTGTTGGTCAGCGTGAGGTAGACCTCGCGCGTGGTGGGGTGCACGGCCACCCACTCCGGGCGGTCCATCATCGTCGCGCCCAGCCGGTCGGCGGCCTGGCGCGCCTTGATCAGCACTTCGGCCTGGTCGGCAAAGCCGTTGGCGGCCGTCAGCCCGCCCTGGCCCCACACCAGCGGCAGCCACTGGCCCGTGCCGTCGGCGGCGAACTTCGCCACGTACAGCGTGCCGCTGTCCAGCAGGTTGCGGTTGGCGCCGCGGTTGCTGGGGTTGAACGTCCCGGCGCAAACGAACTTGTACATGTAGTCGTTGCGCTCATCGTCGCCCAGGTACACGGCGACGGAGCCGTCGGCGCCGACCACGCTCCACGCGCCTTCGTGCTTGAAGCGGCCGAGCGCGGTGCGCTTGATCGGCTGCGAGTTCGGGTTCCACGGGTCGATCTCGACCACCCAGCCGAAGCGGTTCGGCTCGTTCGGGTTGGTACGGATGTTGAAACGCGGGTCCTGCTCGAACCAGCGGTAGCCGAAGCCGTTGGCGCTGATGCCGTAGCGGTTCTCCAGGGTCGTCAGCGGCGCCCCGGCCAGCTGGGCTGCGGTGGTGCCGAAGTAGCCGTTGAAGTTTTCTTCGCAGGTCAGGTAGGTGCCCCAGGGCGTGTAGCCGTGGGCGCAGTTGTTCAGCGTGCCCAGCACCTGGGTGCCGCTGGGGTCGGCTGCGGTGCGCAGCAGCGCGTTGCCGGCGGCCGGGCCGCCGATGCGGCAAGGCGTGTTGCCGGTGATGCGGCGGGCCAGCGGGCTGGGGCGCTGCACCTGCATCGCACCGCTGATCTTGCGCAGTTCAACGACGCTGATGCCGTGCGCGGCCTGCTGTGCAGCCACTTCTGCAGCTGTGAGCGGGTGGGTGCCGTAGGCGGCGCTGTTGACGTGCAGGCCCGGGTCTACGTACTCGTGGTTCACGCACAGCAAGCCGCGATCGCTGGACGGCGCGCGCGCGCCCGCCACGGGGAACGGGAAGAAGTGCATGCCGTCGTTGTGCTGGCCGAAGGTGGTCAGCTGCAAGGCTTCGGTCATCGGTTCGGCGGGGTTGTAGTTCGTGGTGGCGCCGGCGATGCCGATGGCATCGCCCCAGGCCGCCAACACCCTGCAGGTGTAGCCCACCGGCACCGTGATGGCATCGACGAAGCCGCCCGGGTTCGACGGCCGGTTCGGGCCGACGCCGGTGAAGGTGATACCACCCCCCCCAGGTGAGGGGCTGGGCGTGTAGGCCAGGGCGTTGGTGCCGAAGCCGCCGAGGCCCGTCAGGACGCCGGCCGCCAGTGTGCCCTTGAGGAAGGTGCGGCGACCGCTGAACTGCTCGATGACATCGCGAATGGATGCATTGCCAGACGGATTGATCGTCTCGTCATTGCTGGGATGGAACACGCTGGACATGGGCTCGACTCCTGTTTGTGGCTGTCGCCTGGGCGGAATCGCACGGGTCGCAAGCCAATCTGCACATGACGCAAGGTTAGGAACAGTTCGTGACGCTTCAGTGAACGTCGGCTCATGCCGTCGCTTGTTTCGGGGATGGGCGGTCGAGGCCTGGGGGCGGTCCGCACGCCCCCAGTCCGAACTCTTCCAGTCCGTACCCCAAGTCCCGTACCCCCTCTTCCGGCCCAGCCTGGGCCGTGGTGCGCGCCTTGATCCGACCGCGGAGGGGGAACCGCCAGGCCACCGACCTGCGCTGAAAGGCCTGGCATCGGCGCTGCTACGCTCGCAACATGGAACTTTCGACCTGGCTCGCCTTTTTCGCTGCTTCGTGGGCCATCAGCCTGTCACCCGGCCCCGGTGCGCTGGCCGCGATGAGCGCCGGCTTGAACCACGGCATGCGCAAGGGCTACTTCGCCACCCTCGGGCTGGTGCTGGGCATCTGGGCGCAACTGCTGGTGGTGGGAGTGGGCCTGGGCGCATTGCTGGCCACCAGCAGTGCCGCTTTCGTGGTGGTGAAGTGGGCTGGCGTGGCCTACCTCGTCTACCTGGGCGTGCAGCAGTGGCGGGCGCCGGTGCGGGCGCTGGCCGAGGTGCAGTCAGGTGCTGCCAACGTGCGGCGGCGTGATCTGGTGCTGCGCGGCTTCGTCATCAACGCGCTCAACCCCAAGGGCACGGTGTTCCTGCTGGCCGTGGTGCCACAGTTTCTTGCCCTGTCGCAGCCGCTCGCACCGCAGTACCTCGTCATCGGGCTGACGCTCGGCTTCACCGACTTGACCGTGATGGCCGGCTACACCGCGCTCGCGGCCAAGGTGCTGGGCGCCATGAAATCGGCGCGCTCGATGACGTGGCTGAACCGCGCCTTCGGCGGCCTCTTCGTCGCGGCGGGGGCGCTGCTGTCGGTGTTCACGCGCGCGTCGTGAAAGGCGCCGCCTGAGCATCGGGGCGGCGCCTTTCAGCCATCAGCGATCCGCTATCACTATCAGCTCTCAGCTCTCAGCTCTCAGCTGTCAGCCGTGAAGCCGATGCGCTTGACCAGCGGGCCCCAGCGCTCGAACTCGGCGCGCTGGCTGCGTGCCATCTCATCCGGCGTGCTGCCCTGGGCCAGCAGGCCCACCACGGCCAGGCCGTCGACCAGGCCCTTGTCCTTCAGCGCGGCATTGATAGCGGCGTTGGCATTGCTCAGCACGGCAGCTGGCGTGCGCGCCGGGGCGTAGAAGCCGAACCATTCTTCGGTAGTGAGCTCGCCGAAACCCTGCTCTGCGAAGGTCAGCACGTCCTGCGCGAACGGCAGGCGCGTCTTGCCGGATGTGGCCAGCAGACGCAGCTTGCCGGCGCGGTGGTTCGGCAGCGGGTCGCCGGCAGGGCAGAACATGCAGGCGATCTGGCCACCCATCACATCCACGAGGCCAGGCACGCTGCCGCGGTAGGGGATGTGTTTCATCTCCACGTTCTGGCTCAGGCTCAGCAGCGCGCCCAGGAAGTGCGGCGTGCTGCCTGCCGCCGGCGAGCCGTAATTGGCCTTGTCGGGGTTGGCCTTGGCCCAGGCGATGAATCCCTTCACGTCCTTCACGCTGTCTGGGACCATGGGACCCACCGAAAGA
The DNA here is from genome assembly GCA_038249925.1 of Burkholderiales bacterium. Taxonomy (GTDB): domain Bacteria; phylum Pseudomonadota; class Gammaproteobacteria; order Burkholderiales; family Burkholderiaceae_C; genus Rubrivivax. The sequence goes on along the minus strand of JBBSCV010000302.1, from coordinate 1,853 downwards.
CCGTGGTGCATGATGGCCGCGATGCTGACGGGCGCGAAATCGGCCACCGGGTCGTAGCTGAGTTTCTTGTAGACATGCGGGTAGATCGAGGTGCAAGAGAACGGCGACAGCGCCAGCACCGAACCATCGGCGGCCGAGCTCTTCAGGCCGTCGAGCGCAATGCGCCCACCCGCGCCGGGGCGGTTTTCCACGATGGCTGCGTTCTTCGCGTAGGCGCTGCCACCCACCCGTTCGGCCACGCGGCGGCAGGCGATGTCGCCCGAACTGCCGGCCGGAAAGCCGTAGAGGAACTTCGGCTGTTCGAAGCCCTGCGCACGCAGGTGCAACGGCAGGGCGGCGCTGGCGGCAAGCACCAGGCTCTGGCGGCGGGTTAGGTTCATCGTCGTGTCTCCGTTTTCGGTTCAGGGTGGTGGGAAAAAGGGGTGGTGCTGGTGAAGCGCTCTCTGCTCAGCGTTCAGAGATTCAACCTTTGGCGACCTTGCCGGCGCGTTTTTCCAGGAAGGCTCGCACACGTTCTTTGGCCTCTTCGTCGCTCTGGGCAATGCTGGCCATCAGCGCTTCCATGAAGAGGCCGTCGCTGGCAGACAGGTCGGCAATGCGCGGCAGCGCCTGGGTGATGGCGTAGTTGGAAAGAGCCGTGTTGCCGGCGATCTTCTGCGCCAGTTCCAGCCCCTTGGCCAGGCCTGCGCCCTCGGCCACCAGGTAGTTGCTGATGGCGTGCTGCTGGCCTTCTTCGGCGCCGAAGACGCGGCCGGTCAGCATCATGTCGGTCATGCGCGCCACGCCGATGAGGCGGCTGATGCGCACCGAGCCACCACCGCCCACGAAGATGCCGCGCGTGCCTTCGGGCAAGCCGTAGAAGGTGCTGGCTTCGGCCACGCGGATGTGCGCGCTGCTGGCCAGTTCCAGCCCGCCGCCCACCACCGCGCCGTGCAGCACGGCCACCACCGGCACCGGGCCGTACTGGATGGCGTCGAAACACGCATGCCAGCTGCGCGAGTGGTGCACGGCCTGCGTGACGCTGCGCTCGCTCACCTCGCTCAAATCGAGGCCGGCACAGAAGTGGGCACCTTCCCCGCTGATGACGGCGGCCTTCACCTCGGGCGCCAGCCGTGGGATGTGCAGCCACACGGTGTGCAGCTGAGCCAGCAGCTCGTCGCTGATGCTGTTGCGCTTGACCGGTCGGTTCAGGCGCACGTGCAGCACGGGGCCGGCCCGTTCGATGCGCAGCAGGCTGAGGCCGCGCAGCGCAGGCGGCGCGTCGTCGGCCAGGGCTTCGAAGCGTGGTGGCTCAGGTTCAGCAGGCAAGTTCATGAAGGGTCGGGTTTTCAGGGCGTGATGATGCGCGGCCCGCCGCCGGGCGCATACAGGGCTTCCACCTCAAATGCGCGGCGCTGCAGCACCAGGCGCTGGTTGACATAGCCCTTGTCGGTGACTTCCCCCGCAACCATGCTCGGTGGGCCATCCAGCACCAGCGCACGCATGGGCGTTTGCGCCGAACCGGCGTGTTCGGCCTGCAGCGCGCGCAGCCCATGCTGCAGATGCGCGGCGGCCTGTTCGGGCGGCAAGGCGCGGCCGGCTTCGGTCAGGAACAACAGCAAGCCGATTTCGCTGCGGTCGTGGCCGGTGATGACGGCGTCTTGCACCAAGGGCGCCATCGCCGCCACCACCTTCAGCCGCAGCGTGCCCACGCTGACCCAGGTGCCGCTGGTGAGCTTGAAGTCCTCGGCCACGCGGCCGTTGAAGACGATGCCTTGCAGCGGGTCGGCCTCGTCGGCCAGGTGCCCGGCGTCGCCGATGCGGTAGTAGCCTTCCTCGTCGAAGGCTGCGGCGGTGGCGGCGGGGTTGTTGCG
>JBBSCV010000301.1:0-5311 GCA_038249925.1 Burkholderiales bacterium | reverse complement strand
GGCCGAGGCCTGCGAAAGCCGCGCCTGCTGCGCCGAATTGCACGAGAAGCAGCCCAGCGCCCAAGGCACCAACACGACGGCCATGCCCGACACGCCGGCGAACAGCCCGCCTAGCAGCGCGGTGCTGCCGGCCGGCCCCACTAGCTGCCCGAAAGGCGGCCCGGAAAGCGGCCCAGAAAGCGGCCACAGCGCCAGCGACATCGCCATCAGCACGAGGGCGATGTGCACGCAGCGTGCCGCGCCCAGACGGTCTATCCAGCGCCCGAGCAGCACATTGCCCAGCAGCCCGAATGCGCCGAACCAGAAGAAAAGAAAACTCACCTCGCCGGCACTCGCACCCAGCACCTGTCGGTAGTAGGGCGCGAAATAGCTGAACAGCGTGAACTGCCCGGCGGCGCTGAGCAGCGTCACGCCCAACATGCCCATCAGCAGCGGGTGTGTCAGCACGCGGCCCCAACTGGCCAGGCTCAACCTGGGCGGCCTTACGCCTTCGGGCACCGTGCGCCACACGGCCCAGGCGGCCAGTGTCGAAAGCACGGCCACCAGCCCGAAGGCCCAGCGCCAGCCCAAGGTTTCGGCAATGAAGCTGTGCAACGGCATGCCCAGCACCGAACTGAGCGACCAACCCAGGAACACGGTGGTGATGGCGCGCCCGCGCTGGTCAGGCGGGGCCAGCACGTTGATGGCCGCCGCAGCCTGCGGCGTGAACACCGCCGCGCCCAGCACCGCCAGCATGCGCACCGGCAGCAGCGCGGCATAACCCGGCATCAGCGCTGACAGCGCATGCCCGAGTGCGAACCACAACAGTGCGGCGGTCAGCAGCCAGCGGCGGTCGAAGCGCACCAACGCCGCAGCCAGCAGCGGCGCGCCCAGCCCCATGGCCACGGCACCGGCGGTGATGAGCTGGCCCGCCACCGCGGCTGACACCTGCAGCGCCGTCGCCAGATCGTTCAGGGAGCCGGCCACCACCATCACGCCGCAGCCGATGGCGAAGTTGCCGGCCATCATCGCGCGGCTGGCGGCGGCCCAAGGCGCAGTCACGTCAACGAAGCACTTTCAGCGCCGACATGTCAACGAAGCACGTTCAATGCCGACATTTCTACGAAGCACTTTCAGTGTCGACATGTCAACGAAGCACTTTCAGCGCCGACATGTCAACGAAGCACTTTCAGCGCTTCGGGATTGACGAGGTTCGTGGGTTCGTTGTTGATGAAGTTGATGACGTTGCGGAAAGCCGCGCCGAAGTAACTCTCGTAACTGTCCTGCTCGACATAACCCAGATGCGGTGTGCACACCGCGTTCTCCAGCCGCAGCAAAGGGTGGCCTTGCAGAATGGGTTCGCTCTCGAAGACATCCACCGCCGCCATGCCAGGGCGGCCGCGGTTCAGCGCTGCCACGAGCGCGTTGTCTTCGATCAGCTCTGCGCGCGAGGTATTGACGATGAGGGCGGTGGGCCGCATGCGGCTGAGCGCGTCCAGGCGCACGATGCCGCGTGTGGCATCGCCCAGACGCAGGTGCAGGCTGAGCACGTCGCACGTTTCGAAGAAAGCCTCGCAGCTGTCGGCGGTGGCGTAGCCGTCGGCCCTGGCGCGTGCCCGCGAGGCCTCGCTGCCCCAGACCTGCACCTGCATGCCGAAGGCCTTGCCATAACCAGCCACCAGCTGGCCGATCTGGCCGTAGCCCCAGATGCCCAGGGTCTTGCCACGCAGCACCATGCCGATGGCGAAATTCGGCGGCATCGACGCTGACTTCAACCCGCTTTGCTGCCAGGCGCCGTGTTTCAGGTTGCCGATGTACTGCGGCAGGCGCCGCATGCTGGCCATGATCAAGGACCAGGTCAGTTCGGCCGGCGCCACCGGCGAGCCCACGCCTTCGGCCACCGCGATGCCCAAGCGCGTGCAGGTGGCCACGTCGATGTGCGAGCCCACGCGCCCGGTCTGCGAGATGAGCTTCAGCCGGGGCAGCTTTTCCAGCAGGGCTTTCGGGAAATGCGTGCGTTCGCGTATCAACACCAGCACATTGGCGTCACGCAAGCGCACGCTGAGCTGGCCAATGCCCTTCACGGTGTTGGTGAAGACCTTCGCGTTCAGCGGTTCCAGCAGTTGCGCGCAAGCCAGCTTGCGCACGGCGTCCTGATAATCGTCGAGGATGATGATGTTCATGGTGGCTCGCCGGTCATTCTGCCCGTTCCAGCCTCAGTTTCTGCATGAGTTCCAGCATGAGTTCTGCCACGAAAGAGCGCGCGCTTTCTTCGAGCGCGCTTTGCCACCCGGCGCTAGCATCCGCGCCCAACCTGACACGAAAGACACACCATGAGCATCTCGATGCACTCGGCCAGCGCGCCCATTTTCCTGCGCACCTTGACCGCCGTGCTGGCCTGGCTGGACAAGGCCCAGGCCCATGCCGAGGCGCGCAAGTTCGACCCGAACAACTACCTCACGCTGCGCCTGGCACCGGACATGCTGCCCTTCACGCGGCAGATCCAGATCACCTGCGACGGCGTGAAGGGCTGCATGGCCCGCCTGGCTGGCCAGGAAGTGCCGAAATGGGACGACAACGAAGCCACGCTGGACGACCTGCGTGCGCGCATCCGCAAGACCCTGGACTACGTGGCCAGCTTCACGCCGGCGCAGATCGACGGCAGCGAGGCGCGCGAAATCATGCTGCCGATGCGCACCGGTGACCCGAAGAGGTTCGACGGTGAGGGTTTCCTCAAGCACTACGCGCTGCCTAATTTCTTCTTCCACACGACGACCACCTACGTGCTGCTGCGGGCCGGCGGCGTGGACCTGGGCAAGCGGGATTTCTTGGCCTGATTTCGCTGGCTTCGTTCCCTTGGCCCCGACGGCGGCCCTCCCGGCCTTCAACGGGCCTTCAACGGGCCTTGGCGGGCGCTGCAGTGGCCTGAGGTTTTCCTGTAGCAGCAGCCGCGCGCGTCTTGCGCGGCGGTGCCTTCACGCTGGCGCCAGCTTTGGCCGGTTGCACTGACTTCGTGCTTCGTGCCACCGGGCGCTTCGTGCCTTTGGTCGCAGCCGTGCGGCGCTTCGGGGGGGTGCGCACTTCAACCACGATGGTCTGCCCGGCCTTGAAGCGCGCCTGCGGGCCGACACCGTTCCACTGCGCCACCTGCGCTGCGGTGACACGGTAGCGCCCGGCCACGGCGGCCACGCTGTCACCCTTGCGGCCGGCCTTGAAGCGCAGTTTTCGCATGGGCCGGGCTTCGGGCGTCAGTGCCAGCAGGCCGTGGTGTGCGATGTGCTGGGTGACGTCGTCGGTGATGCTCTCGTCGCGCGGCACCAGCAAGGTCGAGCCCGTTCTGACCAGCATGCCCGCGGGGATGCGGTTGATGCTGCGCAGCTCGCCTTCGCTCATGCCGATGAGGCGTGCCGCTGCGGCCGGCGTCAGCGTGCGCGGCGCGACCCAGGCCGTCCACGTGGCCAGCGCGCCAGGATGGCTGCGCAGTTCACGCAGGAAGCGGTTGGCGTTGTCATAAGGCAGCAGGACCTGCGGTGTGCCTGCGGCCAGGATCACGGGCTTGTTCATCTGCGGGTTGAGCTGCTCGAAATGGTCCAGGCTCAGGCCGGCCAGCGCGGCAGCGAGTGCAACGTCGATGTCGCGCTCGATCGACACGCTCAGGAAGAACGGGTGGTTCTCCAGCAGCGGGAGTCTCAGCGCGAAGGCTTCTGGTCTTTGCACGATGTTCTTCACCGCCTGCAGCTTGGGCACGTATTCGCGCGTTTCCTGCGGCATGCGCAATGCTTCATAGGTGAGTGGCAGGCCGGCACGGCGGTTGCGCTCCAGCGCACGCGCCACATTGCCCTGGCCCCAGTTGTAGGCGGCCAGCGCCAGGTGCCAGTCGTCGAACAGGCCGTGCAGGCGTTCCAGGTAATCCAGCGCCGCACGCGTGCTGGCCAGCACATCGCGGCGGTCGTCGCGAAAGAGGTTCTGGCGCAGCTCGAAGTCCTGCCCGGTGGCGGGCATGAACTGCCACATGCCCATGGCGCGCGCATGCGACTGGGCCTGCGGGTTGAAGGCACTTTCGATGAATGGCAGCAACGCCAGTTCGGCCGGCAGGCCGCGGCTTTGCACCTCTTGCATGATGTGGAAAAGGTAGCGCCCGCCACGTTCCGTCATGCGCTGCACGTAGGCGGGGTCGCGGGCGTACCACTGCTCCCACTTGCGCACGAGGTCGTTGTCGAGTTCGGGCATGTCGAAGCCACTGCGCACGCGTTCCCAGAGGTCGCCGCGGTCGCCGTCTTCGGGGAAGCTCAGCCTGCCCATAGGGGGTGGCGGCGGTGGCGCTGCAGGCACGCTGGCGACTGCGGCCGCATCGGGTGTGGGTAAGGGCGCTGCCGCGGGCTCAGCAGTCGGGCCGCCAATGAAGGGCGGTTCGGCTTCCGGGGCCGGCAAGCTGGCACAGCCAGCCAAGATCAGCAGGGCCCCGAGCGCGGCACTCAGCCGGGTTGAAAGGCCTGCCTGGGCCCGGCGGTGTTGCGGCGGTGATGTCATCGGTATCGGTTCTTCCATTCACGCAAAGTGGCCAGCACAGTGACCGCGTCGTCATTGGCCGCGCCATGCGCACGGGCGGCGGTCACTACCTCGGGCACCTCGCAGCGTAAAAACGGGTTGATCTGGCGTTCAAGGGCGATTTGGGAAGGCAACGTGGCCAGACCCTGGGCGCGCAGCGCTGTGCAGCGTGCCTGGTACTGAGCAAGTTCGGGGTTGCCGGGTTCCACGGCAACGGCAAATTTCAGGTTGGACAAGGTGTATTCGTGCGTGCAGCAGACCCGGGTACCGCCCGGCAGCGCGGCCAGGCGCGACAAAGAATGGTGCATTTGCGCCGGTGTGCCTTCGAAGAGGCGGCCGCAGCCGGCAGAAAACAGCGTGTCGCCGCAGAAGAGCAGCGGCTCTGCATCGTCGTCCAGCTCGAAATAGGCGATGTGCCCTGCGGTGTGGCCCGGCACGTCGATGACCTGGAAGCGTCGTCCCAGCACCGTCACCACATCGCCATCGTGCAGCGGCTCGAACGGCTTGGGAATGTTCTCGCGCGCCGGGCCCCACACCGGGCCTTGGAGATGGGCGCGCAGCGTGTCGACACCGCCCACGTGGTCGGGGTGGTGGTGCGTCACTAGAATGCCCGCGAGCTGCAGCCCCTGGGCGTTCAGCGCCTGCAGCACGGGCGCGGCATCACCCGGGTCCACCACCACGGCCTGCGTGCCGTCGTGAAGCATCCAGATGTAGTTGTCGGCGAAGGCGGGCAGCGCTGAAAGATTCATGACGCGAGACGAGTCGATACTGGAGTTGGGGGCCT
>JBBSCV010000300.1:0-5311 GCA_038249925.1 Burkholderiales bacterium | reverse complement strand
GGGTGGACTTCGCGCCCAAGACCGAGCCGCGACGCGTGGAAGCCCTGCCCGGCCGCAACGACCCCTGCCCTTGCGGCAGCGGCAGGAAATTCAAGAAGTGCCACGGAAGTTGAGCCTCCACGCTCACTGCGTTCACTGCAGCGCGTGAGCCTCCACGCTCACTGTGTTCGCTGCAGCGCGTGAGCCCCCACGCTCACTGCGTTCACTGCTCCCCGAGGGTGCGCTTGCACCGGCCCGGTAGAGCCGGTTCCGCGCTAGGCCTTGATTGGCAGGCCCATTTTTCCGATGAGGTGGCGCTTCGGGGCGGCTGCTAGAGTTCCGCCCCATGCTTGCCACCCTCGCCCTGAAGGGCAAACACATCGTCCTGGGTCTTTCGGGCGGCGTGGCCTGCTACAAGGCCGCCGAGCTGACGCGTGAACTCGTGAAAGCCGGTGCCACCGTGCAGGTGGTTATGACGGATGCCGCGCAGCAGTTCATCACCGCGGCCACGATGCAGGCCTTGAGCGGGCGGGCTGTGCACACGAGCCAATGGGACGCGCGCGAGCCGAACGCGATGCCGCACATCAATCTGTCGCGCGCAGCGGAGGCCATCGTCGTGGCCCCTGCCAGCGCCGACTTCATCGCCCAGCTGGCGCAGGGCCGTGCCGGTGAACTGCTGGCGCTGCTGTGCCTGGCGCGACCCGTTGAAAGCTGCCCGCTGCTGCTGGCCCCGGCCATGAACCGCGAGATGTGGGCCCACCCGGCCACACAGCGCAACGTGGCGCAGGTGCAGGCCGACGGCGCCGTGCTGCTGGGGCCCGCAGCCGGCGAGCAGGCCTGCGGCGAGGTCGGTGACGGCCGCATGCTGGAAGCCGATGAGCTGCGCGACGAACTGATCGCGTTTTTCCAGCCCAAGCTGCTGGTCGGCCGCACGGTGCTCGTCACAGCCGGTCCCACCTTCGAGGCCATTGACCCCGTGCGCGGCATCAGCAACCACAGCAGCGGAAAGATGGGTTTCGCCATCGCGCGTGCCGCCGCCGAGGCCGGCGCGCATGTCACGCTGGTGGCCGGCCCGGTGCAGCTGCCCACGCCGCGCGGCGTGCGGCGCATCGACGTGCAAAGCGCGCAGCAGATGTTCGACGCCGTGCTGCCGCTGGCAACCATGCACGACATCTTCATTGCCACAGCGGCCGTGGCCGATTGGCGCCCCGTGGCAGCCGCTGGCCAGAAGATCAAGAAAGACGGCAGCGGCTTGTCGCCGACGCTGGCGCTGGTGGAGAACCCCGACATCCTGGCCACCGTGGCCCGGCTGCCCGCAGACCAGAGACCTTGGTGCGCGGGTTTCGCGGCTGAAAGCGAAAACATCGTCGAGCACGCCAAGGCCAAGCGCGTGCGCAAGGGCGTGCCGCTGATCGTGGCCAACCACGGCCCTACCGCCTTCGGCCAGGACACCAACGCCTTGGTCTTGATCGACGAACACGGCGTCGCCGAACTGCCACCGGCCGACAAGCTGACGCTGGCGCGGCAGCTGGTGCAGGAAGTGGCGCGGCGTGCGCCCGCCGCCAAGCAGTGAGCCTGGCCGTGGCCGTCGTCGACGTGAAATTGCTCGACCCGCGCATGGCAGGCGCCTTGCCGGCGTACGCCACGACCGGCAGCGCGGGCCTGGACCTGCGCGCTTGCCTCGATGCGCCGCTGGAACTGCTGCCGGGCGCCGCGGCGCTGATCCCCACCGGGTTGGCGGTGCACATCGGCGACCCGCAGTTCGCCGCGATGCTGTTGCCGCGTTCGGGCCTCGGCCACAGGCACGGCATCGTGCTCGGTAACCTGGTCGGGCTGATCGACAGCGACTACCAGGGCCCGCTGATGGTGAGCTGCTGGAACCGCAGCAGCACGGCGTATACCGTGCAGCCCATGGAGCGCATCGCGCAGATGGTCATCGTGCCCGTGGTGCAGGCGGCGTTTCGGGTGGTGCAGAACTTCGAGAGCAGCGCGCGTGGAGAAAGCGGCTTCGGCAGCACCGGCCGCGGCTGAAAGGCCTCAGAGGCTGAGAGTTTTGCGAGCGTGACCGAGCAGCGCGTCAAAAGGCGTCCGATCTAGGCGCAAAGCACAGCCATAGCTCGGTCTGTGGCGCGCATTTGCAACGACGAGCGGGCGTCTTTTGGCGTGATGAGTGGGCATGTTCGAAAGACTCTCAGCCTCTCAGTGCAGTGGGCCGTTCGGCACCGTCGCGCCGGGGCCCAGCACCATCAGCGGCGCACCGCTCACGGTCCGGGCATCGATCTCTTCGGCCGTGGCCTCGCGCACGTCGCGCACCTTGATCTCCATGCGCAGCGACATGCCCGCCAGCGGGTGGTTGCCGTCCAGCACCACGTGGGAGGGGAAAATCTCGGTGACGATGTACATCACGCCGGCCGGCATGTCGGGTGTGACGTGGCCCTCGGGCAGGCCTTCGAAGGCCATGCCGGTTTCCAGCTGTTCGGGGAAGAGCTTGCGGTCCTCGAAACACACCAGCTCGGCGCGGTAGTCGCCGAAGGCCTGCTCGGGTTCCAGGTGCAGTTGCAGTTCCTCGCCGATGGCATGGCCGGCCAGCGCTTCTTCGACCTTGGCCAGCAGGTCGTCACCCCCGTAGAAGAACTCCACGGGGTCGTTCAATTCGTCGATGGGGCGGTTCTGGCCGTCGTTGAGCGTCCAGGTCAGGCTCACCACGCAGGGGTCTGAAATCAGCATGCGCAGGATGATGTCATGAGACGGTGCCCCCAAGCTCGCTGGCGCTCTGCACCCCCGGAGGACCCCCGGAGGGGGCCGCCCACCGACGGCCGGCCGGAGCCGGTTCTGTGTTGAGCAGCTTGATCTGGTGTGCGCGGTGGGCCTCGGCCCTGTCGTCCAGAATGCCGCCATGGATGTGAATGCTGCATTACCGCTGCTCGGCGGGCTGAGCCCGGCCGCTTTCATGCGGCGCCATTGGCAGAAGAAGCCGCTGCTGGTGCGCCAGGCCTGGCCCGGCGTGGTGGCACCGCTGCCTCGGCCCGTGCTGTTCGAGATGGCCGCGCAGGACGGCGTGGAGTCCCGGCTGGTGCAGCGCACTGGCACGGCCGCCACGGCTTGGCGTGTGCGCGCGGGCCCGATGCCACGCCGTGCCTTGCCGCCGGTGGCGCGCCCGGGCTGGACGCTGCTGGTGCAGGGCCTGGACCTGCACCTGCCCGCCGCCCGCCAGATGCTCGAGCGCTTTCGTTTCTTGCCTGACGTGCGGCTGGACGACCTGATGATTTCGTGGGCCAGCCCGGGCGGCGGCGTGGGGCCGCATGTCGATTCCTACGACGTTTTCCTGCTGCAGGTGCAGGGCCGACGCGAATGGCGCATTGCGCCACCCGCCAGACGCGCAGAACCGCCGTGGCTGGAGGGTGCACCTTTGAAATTGCTGCGTGATTTGCAGTCGACGCAAGCGTGGGTGCTGGACCCTGGCGACATGCTGTACCTGCCGCCAGGCTGGGGCCATGACGGCACCGCCGTGGGGGGCGACTGCATGACCTGCTCGATCGGCTTTCGCGCGCCCTCAGCGGGTGAACTTGCGCGTGAACTGCTGCTGCGTCTGTCGGAAGACGAAGGCCAAAGCCGCCTCTATCGCGACCCGCAACAACCCGCCACCGCCCACCCCGGCGAGCTGCCTTCTTCCTTGGTGCAGTTCGCGCAGCAGGCGCTGCAGCGTCACCTTGCCGACCCGCAGGCGCTGCCGCGCGCTTTGGGTGAAGTCCTCACCGAGCCGAAGCCGAACGTCTGGTTCAACGCCACGCCAGCGGCCGCCGCTTCGGTGGGTCTGCAACTCGACCCCCGCACGCGCATGGCTTACGACACACGTCACGTTTTCATCAACGGCGAGAGCTTCGTCGCCAGCGGCCGCGACGCCCGACTGATGCGTGTGCTGGCCGATGCGCGGCAACTTTCGGCGCGTGAACGTGCCGGGCTGAGCGCCGACGCCACCGAACTCATGAGTGAATGGCTGGGCGCCGGCTGGGCGCATGAGGTGCCGTGATGGACAAGCCCGCGAACGATAAGACTCATGCCGAAGCCAAGGGCGACGGCGCCGCTCCGCTGATTGACAGCCGTGCCAGCTTCGAGGCTGCTTTGCGCTGGGGCTTCGATGCTGCGTTCGCGCAGGGCGCCCGTCGCATCGTCTGTGTCGCCCCAAACTGGGAGCACTGGCAGTTGTGGAACGACGCCAGCCTGCTGCCGGCCCTGGCCGCCTGGTTGCGCCTGCCGCAGCGGCGCCTGGTGCTGCTGGCGCGCAGCTACGACCTGCTGGAGCGGCGCTGCCCACGCTTCAACACCTGGCGCGCCGACTGGATGCACGCCATCGAAGCCTGGCAGCCGCCTGAAGAGCTGGCGCCTGAACTGCCTACCGTGCTGGCCAGTGAGGGCGGCGCCAACGCCGTCAGCGTGCAACTTATCGATGCCCCACATTGGCGCGGCCGTGCCGAGTTCGATGTGCGGCGTGCACGACAGTGGTGCGAGGCGTTTGATGTCGTTTTGCAACGGTCGGAACGCACATGGGCAGCACGGCCTCTCGGACTCTAGGGATTGCCCTAGGGGCCAGCTATACTTATGGGCTAGGCACGGGGGGAGAGCTCCCGGGTCTGTTGGATCCCCGCGAATTTTCCCTAGAAAAGGTCTGGCACGCATGCGCCGGAGCCTTTTCTGAAGCTCTTTCCCAACTTTGACAACATTTTTTTAGGTCCGCACATGAACAAGTCACTCATCCTCGCTTCCCTGGTCGCTGCCTTTGCCCTGGCCGCTTGCGGCAAGAAGGAAGAGGTGGTTGCCCCGATGCCCGCACCCGTCATCGTGACCCCGGCACCCGCCCCGATGGAAGCCGCTTCGGCCGCCAGCGCCGCCGACATGGCTGCCAGCGCCCCCGCCGACGCTGCCAGCAAGTAACACCGCTGCGCCGAAAGGCGCTGCCGGTTGGACGAGCCGCCTTCGGGCGGCTTTTCTTTTTTCCGCAGTCTTCAGCCCGCTGCCTTCACCCCGCCGCCTGCAAACCGCTGTCGAAGTGCGCCTTCATCAGCTGTGCGGCGCCCAGCGCATCGCGGGCTTCGATGGCCTGCATCAGCGCGCGGTGCTCGGCCAGAGACTCGGCCAGCCGACCGCGCTTGAACAGCGAGTGGTGGCGGTTGAGTTTCATCACCTTGCGCAAGTCGTGCACGGTCTGCAGCGCCCAGCGGTTGCCCGCCATCTGCAGCAGCGTCATGTGAAAAGCCTCGTTGGTGGCAAAGAAGGCGTCGCGCTGTCGCACCTGCTTCTCGAGCCGTGCGTGCAACTCGGCGAGTTCGGCGCG
>JBBSCV010000299.1:0-5315 GCA_038249925.1 Burkholderiales bacterium | reverse complement strand
GTCATGTTGGGGATGAAGCTCGGGTTCTGCGCCACGATGAGGTAGGCGCCGGCCAGCGCACTGAGCATGCCGTTGAGCGCCAGCGCCTGGTAGCGCAAGCCTTTCACGCTGACGCCGGCGGCGTCGACCATGGTCGGGTTCTCGCCCGCAGCGCGCAGCCGCAGCCCGAAGCGGGTGCGGTAGAGCAGCCACCACACGAAGACCACCAGCACGAGCGCACCGTAGACCATCAGGTTGTGGCCGAAGAAGGCCAGCGCCAAGGCCCGGCCGACGAAGGGCACCTGCGCCACCACCTCGCCGGCACCGACGAACCAGCGTGACAGGCGCACCGCCTCGGGCACCGGCGGCGTCTGCCCGCCCTGCGCGAACCACGCGATGCCCAGCACCGCGCTCAGGCCTGCGGCCGTCATCGTGATGGCAATGCCCAGCACGACCTGGTCGCCCCGGTGCGTGACGCAGGCATAGCCGTGCAGCATGGACAAGGCCACGCCCACCACCAGTGCGGCGCCCAGCGCCAGGGCGAGCGAACCGCTGGCCACGCCCACGGCGGCGGTGGTGAAGGCGGTCAGCAACATCTTGCCCTCCAGGCCGAGGTCGATGACGCCCGACCGTTCACACAGCACACCGGCCAGCGCGCAAAGGATGAGCGGCACGCTCACGCGCAACGTGCTGGCCACCAGGGTGCCGATGAAGACTTCATCCACGGCGGCCACCCCCCAGCGTGAGGTAGACGCGCATCAATGCCGGCGCCGCCACGTGCGCCATGGCGCCAGCGAAGAGCACGATCAAACCCTGCAGCATGAACACCATGTCGCGGCTGAAGCCCTGAATCTCGAAAGCCAGTTCGCTGCCGCCCTGGTACACCGCGCCGAACAGCACCGCGGCCAGCACGATGCCCAAGGGGTGGTTGCGCCCGATCAGGCTGACGGCAATGCCCGCGAAACCGGCGCCGGCCACGAAGTCGGGCAGCAGGCGGCCGTGCACGCCGGCGATCTCGTTGACGCCCACCAGCCCGGCCAGCGCGCCGCTGGCCGCCATGGCCATCACCACCAGGCCTTTGGGCTTGATGCCGCCGTAGACCGCCGCGTCGGGTGAAAAGCCCACCGCGCGCAGCGCATAGCCGCCGCGCGTCTTCCACAAGGCCAGCCAGGCCAGCCAGGCGGCCAGCAGCGCCAGCAGCAGGCTCAGGTTCAGCGGCGTTCTCGGCCATTCAATGCCCAGCCAGGCCAGCGCTTCATGCACGCCCGGCAGGTGTGCGCTGTCGGCAAAGGCGCGGCTCTCTGGCGTCATGTTGCCGGGCTCTTTCAATTGGTTCACCAGCAGGTAGCCCAGCAGCGCCGAGGCGATGAAATTGAACATGATGGTGGTGATGACGGTGTGGCTGCCGCGCCAGGCCTGCAGCGCGCCGGGCACTCCGCCCCACACCATGCCGAAAAGAGCCGCAGCCAGCACCATCAACGGCAGCATCATGGGCGCGGGCAAACTGTCGCTGAACGCCAGTGCGGCCAACCCCGCGCCCAGCCCGCCCATGATGGCCTGGCCTTCGCCGCCGATGTTGAACTGCCCGCCGTGAAAGGCCACCGCGACGGCCAGGCCGGTGAAGACGAAGGTGGTGGCGTAGTAGAACGTGTAGCTGATGCCGGCCTGCGAACCGAAGGCGCCCTTCACCAGCAAGGCCAGCACCTGCAGCGGCTCGAACCCCACCAGCGCCACCACGCCGCCGGCCACCAGCAGCGCAATGGCCAGGTTGATGGCGGGCAGCAAGGCCACGTCCATCCAGCGCGGCAGCTCGGTTGGTTGGCTCATCAGTATCGCCCGGCCGTTCCGAAGGGACTGAGCGCCCCCTCGGGGGGTCGCGAGCGCAAGCGAGCTTGAGGGCTCATGATGCGGCACCGCCCATCAACCGACCCAGTGCAGCTTCGGTGCACTGCTCGATCGGGAGTTCGCCGCTGATGCGCCCGGCGTTCATCACGATGACGCGGTCGCTCAGCGCGAGGATTTCGTCGAGCTCGCTCGAAACGAGCAGCACTGCGCCGCCGGCGTCGCGCATGGCGCGCAGGCGGCCGTGGATGAACTCGATGGCGCCGATGTCGACGCCGCGCGTGGGCTGGCCGACCAGCAGCACCTGCGGTTCGCGGTCGAAGAATTGCGCTTCGCGGGCCAGCACCAGTTTTTGCTGGTTGCCGCCGCTGAAGTTGCTGCTGCGCAGGCCGGGGTTGCGCGGGCGCACGTCGTAGCGCTCCATCATCTGCGCGGTGTCTTCGCGCATCGCGCGCTGCCGCATCCAGCCGAAAGGGCCGCTGTAGCGGCGCCGGCCCTGGTAGCCCAGCACGGCCGATTCCCAGGCCGCGAACGGCATCACCATGGCGCGGCGGTGGCGGTCTTCGGGCACATGGGCCAGGCGCAGTGAACGCGCCTGCCGTGTGCTGAGCCAGTGCGCCGGCGTGAAATGCTGACCGGCGAGGTTCAGCGTGCCCGCAGTCGGCACGGCCAGGCCAGACAGCACGTCCAGCAGCTCGGTCTGGCCGTTGCCTGAGACACCGGCAATGCCGACGATCTCGCCCGCGCGCAGCTGCAGCGACACATCGCTCAAGCGCGCCACGCCCAGCACGTCGGTCACGCCCAGGCCCTGCACCGCGAGCAGCACTTCGCCGGGCTCTGTCGAGCTTGAAACATCGGCACCGCTGCGCCCCAGGTTCACGCGGCGGCCCACCATGGCCTCGGCCAGGCCGTCGATGCTGGTGTCTGCAATCGCGGTGTCCAGCACCACCTGGCCGGCGCGCATCACCGTCACGGCGTCGCACAGCGCGAGGATCTCGCGCAGCTTGTGCGTGATGAGCAAAATGGTGGCGCCGCGCGCACGCAAGGCCCGCAGCGTGACGAAAAGCGCGTCGGTTTCCTGCGGCGTCAGCACCGCGGTCGGTTCGTCCAGGATCAGGATGCGGGCGCCGCGGAACAAGGCTTTCAAGATCTCGAGCCGCTGGCGTTCACCCACCGGCAGCTCGCTCACCAGCGCGTCCAGGTTCACCTGCAGGCCAGTTTCGCGCATCAGCACGTCGAGCTTGGCGCGCACCTCGGCACGGGCCACGTTCAGGCGCCAGCTGGGCTCGGCGCCGAGCATCACGTTGTCGAGCGCGCTCAGCGTGTCCACGAGCATGAAGTGCTGGTGCACCATGCCTATGCCCAGGCGGATGGCTTCTGCGCTGCCGTCGATCTTCACCGGCCGACCTTCGATGCTGATCTGGCCGCCATCGGCCTCGTAAAAGCCGTAGAGGATGGACATCAACGTGCTCTTGCCGGCGCCGTTTTCGCCCACCAGGCCATGCACCGTGCCGCATTCCACGCGCAAGTTCACGTCGCGGTTGGCGTGCACCGCGCCGAAGCGTTTCTCGATGCCCTGCATCTCGACGGCCAATGCGCGCACAGCAGCAGTCACGGGTTGATGGCGTTCAGGCAAGCACTGGCACGCGCACAGACCCGAGCGCAGACACCAGCGCAGACGCGCAGCGTCACGCTCACTTCAAGCAGGCGCCATGGAACCGGCTGCGCCGGGCCACTGGCGTCGCCCCCTCGAGGGTGAGCGGCGAAGCCGCTTCGGGGGTGCTCCTCATCGGCAGGCGTTGTTCGCCATGTAGTCGATGACCTGAATCTTGCCGCTGATGATGTCGGCACGCGCCGCATCCACACGCTTCTTCATCTCGGGCGTCACCAACTTGGCGTTGTGTTGGTCCAGCGCGATGTCGACGCCGCCTTCCTTCAGGCCCAGGCTCGTGACGCCGGGCGTCACGCCCTTGAAGGCGGTGTAGACGGCCACGTCGACGCGCTTGACCATGCTCGTGAGCATGGTGCCGGGCTGCAGGTGGTTCTGGTTGCTGTCGACGCCGATGGCGAGTTTCTTGTTGTCCTTGGCCGCCTGGTAGACGCCGATGCCGGTGCCGCCGGCAGCGGCAAACACCACGTCGACACCGGCTGCGAACTGCGCCTTGGCCAGTTCAGCGCCGCGCGCGGGGTCGTTCCAGGCGGTGGGCGTGGTGCCCGTCATGTTGGCCAGTGTTTCCACCTTGGGGTTGGCGTACTTCGCGCCCTGCTCGAAGCCGCACTGGAAGCGGCGGATCAGCGGGATGTCCATGCCGCCCACGAAACCCACCTTGCCGCTCTTGCTGGCCATCGCGGCCATCATGCCGACGAGGAAGCTGCCTTCCTGTTCCTTGAACAGGATGCTCTGCACGTTGGGCTGCTTCACGACCGCATCGATGACCGCGAACTTGATCTTGGGGAAGTCCTTGGCCACCTTCTCCATCGCGCTGCCCTGGCTGAAGCCGATGCCGACGATGGGGTCGGCACCGCGCTGCGCCATGCGGCGCTGGGCCTGCTCGCGCTGCGCCGGGTTGCTGACTTCGAACTCGATGTAGGTCTTGCCGGTTTCCTTCTTCCAGCGCTCGGCGCCCTCGAAGCCTGCCTGGTTGAAGCTCTTGTCGAACTTGCCGCCCATGTCGTAGATGACGGCGGGCTGCGCCTGGGCCAGCGCGGCGCTGCTCGCGATCAAGCCTGCGGCCAGGGTCAGGGTGGCGACGGGCGGAAAAAATACGCGGTGAACGGGAAGGGACATGAGCGTGAGGTCTCCTGCATGAGGCCCGGCAGGATAGCAAGACTCGCGCCTTGGGCCTTTGCGAATCTTCCCTTTAGATTCCCGTTCGATCCGCGTGGGGTTGCCGCGAGGTTCCGGCGAAGTTCCGGCGAAGTTCCGGTAGAAATCCTGCCGAGTTCGCGGGGTCTGAAGTCGTTGGCGGGCCATTAGCATGCCGCCATGACGACAAGCCCCGCCACGACCACATCGCCACTCCTGGAGCGCGCGCGCCAGCTGCCCAAGGTGCTGCTGCACGAACATCTGGACGGCGGCCTGCGCGTGGCCACCTTGCTGGCGCTGCTGCGCCAGCGCGGCATGGCCGTGCCGGCCGACGACGAGGCCGGTCTGGCCGCCTGGTTCGATGCCAACGCGCACGCCGGCAGCCTGGGCAAATACCTCGAAGGTTTTGCGCTCACCGTGGCCGCCATGGCCAGCCCGCAAGCGATGGAGCAGGTGGCTTTCGAAGCGGCAGAAGATGCGCTCGCCGACGGCGTGGTGCTGGCCGAGTTTCGTATCGCGCCGCTGCTCTTCGAAGCCCACGGCGTGCCTGGCGAGGCCGTGGTGGAAGCGCTGCTGGCCGGCCTGCGGCGCAGCAGGTTGCCCAGCGGCTTGATCGTCTGCGCCATGCGCCACCTGCCCGAGTCCGAGACCCAGCGCGCCGTCAGCCTGGCGCTGAAGTACCAGGGCC
>JBBSCV010000298.1:0-5332 GCA_038249925.1 Burkholderiales bacterium | reverse complement strand
GGGGTGTACACCGGTGGGCGCGCCTCGCCCGGGCCCAGCACACGTGCGACCTCGCCGGCAAAGCGGGCCAGCCGCGCGACGAGAGCGTCGTCGTGCAGGCTCAGGTCTTCAGGCAGGCCGTAGTGCATCAGCGTCCACAAGACCTGCAGGCCGTGGCGGCGTGCGCTGGCCTGAATCTGCAGCGCCCGTGTCAGGTCGATGCTGCCGCCGGCACTTTCGGCCAGACGCCAGCCTATGCTTTCGCGCACACAGCGCACGCCGGCTTGCGCAGCGCGCCGGTGGTCTTCGTCCAGGCGGTCGAGGTGGCCGGTGGCCCGCACCAAGTCCAACGCCAGGCCAGCGCCATTGACATGGTCGGCGCCTTCGTAGCCGCCCATCCAGAAGCCTTGAAAGGGGGCATCGCCGTCGCCGAGGTCTGCGCTCAACTGCCGGGCCCTCCGTAACCCTCGCGGACGTTGCTGAGGGCGGTCTCACTCTGCACCTTGCGCTGTTCGACAGATTCGGCCTCGGCGTCCTTTTCGGTCTCGACGTCGGCGCTCTCGGTGTCGTTGCCGCGTGCAGGGCGGTCGGGCTGCAGCGGTTCGGCGCGCGGCGGCTTGGGGTGGCCAGGGGTGGGTTGGGGGTCGCTCATGGTTGCGTCTCCAGACTCGGGTGGCGTGAATTCGAAATCGACAGCTCTATCGGCAAACGGGATGCCGCCCGTGACCGATGTGCATTGCACGAGGCGAGCGGCAGGCGTGACCCGGGCGTTTTCACTGCCTGGCCGCAATTACCGATGTTCTGGAATGCAAATCGCCAACATACTGAGCTGGCAGCTCGACTGCGCATGAACTTGAGGAACCGATGGCGCAGCAATCGTCCGCCGCACCAAAAGGCTGGGGCGGCCGGGCGCTGGCGCTGGTGGTTTTCACCGCCGCCTGCGTGGTGCTCGCTTGCGCAGAATTGCCGGAAGTGCTGCTTCCGCCCGCCGGCGTGCTGTCGCCGGCACAAACGGGCGACAGGGTGCAGGTTCTGGGCCCGAAAGGCGTCGACAGCGACAGACGCGAAGCCGCAACACTGGCAAAGCTGGCCACCGAAGGCGAGGCCGGACTGATGGAACGCCACCTGGGCGTATTGGCGGCGCAGGGCGACGTCGATCTCTACCGGGGCAACAGCGTGCGCCTGCTGGTCGACGGCCCCGAAACCTTCGCAGCCATGAAGGCAGCTGTGGCTACTGCGCGCGAACACGTCGTGCTCGAGTTCTACATCGTCGAAGACGAAGGCGTGGCCTTCGAGATGGGCGAACTGCTGATTCAGAAGGCGGCAGAAGGCGTCAGCGTGGCGCTGATGTACGACAGCCTGGGCTCGATCGGCACCTCGCGCGCCTTCTTCGACCGGCTTCAGGCCGGCGGCGTGGCGGTCTGTGCCTTCAACCCCGTCAACCCGCTGGAGCGACGCGGCGCATGGCAGCCGGTGCAGCGCAACCACCGCAAGATGCTGGCGGTAGACGGCGAAGTGGCCTACACCGGCGGCATCAACCTGAGCGACGTCTACGCCAAAGGTTCGTTCGGCAGCGCCAGGCGAAGGCAGCCGCCGCCGAGCGACGACGAAGCAGCGCGCAGCGGCTGGCGCGACACGCAGATCGAACTGCGCGGCCCGGTCGTGCCCGCCATGAGCGCATCTTTCCGCGCCAGCTGGCAGGCGCAAGGCTGCGCCGGCGTGCTGCCTGCACCCCCACCGGCCGTGGCCGCTGCCCAGGGCCAGCGCGTGGTGCGGCTGGTCACGGGCAACCCCGCCCACGGCATCAACCCGACCTACACCCTCTTGCTGGCAGCCATGCAGGCTTCCCAGCGCAGCGTGCACCTGACGATGGGGTACTTCGCGCCGGGGCCCGACCTGGTGCAGGCACTGTGCGACGCAGCGCGGCGCGGGGTCGATGTCAGCCTGGTGCTGCCGGGCCGCAGCGACGTTTCTTTGGTCGTCCACGCGGCGCGTTCCTATTACGCGCAGCTGCTGGAAGCCGGCGTGAAGATCCATGAAATGCACCATGCGGTGATGCACGCCAAAACGGCGGTCATCGACGGCGTGCTTTCCAGCGTGGGCAGCAGCAACCTCGACTGGCGCAGCATCGTCGGCAACAGCGAGATGGATGTCGTCATCCTGGGCGACGATTTCGCCCGCCAACTCGAAGCACTGTTCACGCGCGACATGGCCTCGTCTCGCCGCATCGACGCGCAGCGCTGGGTTCGACGCAACCTCGGTCAACGGCTGCTCGAACAGATCGGCCGTTTCGTCGAGCCTCTGCTTTGACATGATCAGACCCAGCGACGCGAATGCCATGGCGTGGCCGAACTGCGAACCACGCGACCCTCAGGGTTCGTGCACCGGGCAGCGGCCGCGCGGCGAACGCGCCGCCGCAGAGCCGGCGCAAGCCAGCCGTCGCGCACGGTTCACCGCACCCGGGGGCCGGTGCGCCGCCAGTGCCGGCGCACTCGGAGGCCGCGTCACGTCGTGGCTGCCGCCGGCGGGCCGCCTCGGCTGGGGGCCGGCTTGTTGGCCGGTAAAACCGCAGCGGTCTCGTGCGCCTTCTTGCGCAAAGACCCATGCCGGCGCGTATAGACCGCGGTGATCTCGGCGCCCAGCAGAAAGATCTGCGCCGAGTAGTACACCCACAACAGCAGCACCACGAGCGATGCGGCAGCACCGAAGGGCGAAGCCACGCCGCTGCGGCCGATGTACAGGCCGATGACAGCCTTGCCGACAGTGAACAGCAAGGCCGTGATCAGCGCACCCACCGCAACGTCACGCCAGCTGAGCTTCTGACGCGGCATCCATTTGTAGATCATGCCGAATATGGCGGCCACCATGACGAAACTGACCCCGAAGTTGATGACCTGCGCCAGCAGTTCCCAGCCGACCAGCCACGAGGCCGACCATTTGTCCAGCGCCGCCAGCGCCGCGCTGAGTACCAACGACACCAGCAGCAGAAAACCGATGCCGAGCACCAGACCCAGAGACAAGAGCCTGGCGCGCAGCAAGGTCCAGATGCCGCTGCCATTGCTGGCGGGGGTGCGCCAGATGCGGTCCATGGCATCTTTCAATTCGCCGAACACGGTGGTGGCGCCGACAAGCAAGGTGATGACGCCCACCACGGTGCCGGTGGCACTTGCGGCAGGCCGGTTCAGACTCGCCAACAAGGACTCGACCGTGGCTGCGCTTTGCTCGCCCAGCAAAGTCGACAGTTGGTCGAGGATGGCACCCCGTGCGGCAGCCTCGCCAAAGAACAGGCCGGCGACGGAGATCACGATCAACAGCAGCGGAGCGATGGAGAACAAGGTGTAGAACGCCAGCGCAGCACCCATGCTGGGCGCGTAGTCGTCGATCCACGCGGAAACGGCATCGCGCAGCAGACGCCATGCGGCCCCTAGCATGCCGATGCCCGGTGGCGGAATTCAAGATGGCATGACGATGCGCGGCGCTCGGCAGCGCACGAACTCCAGGCGCCTCGCGAGGCGATGCGCTGCGAACCGTCACTGCTTTTGCCGTTGATTTGCCGCACCTGCCATCCCCCTTTTGCCGTCAGCCGTCAGGCGTTTGCCGTTTTCCGTTTGCCGTTTGCCGTCAGGCGTTTGGGCTGGCACCTGCGCGCAGCCCGGCCGCGCACTGCAGCGCCAAGGGCAACGGCCATGCCCGAACGGCACCTCCAGTGCGCGGTAGGTCTGGTCCGACGTCTTCACGCGGCGTCGGACGACGCTCGTGCAACCGGTGCCGCAGTGCAATGCATGCATGCTTCCCAGCACTTCGAGCACCGCACCTGCCCACTGCCGTTCACTTCGTCTTCGCGACGAGACCGGCCGCAGCATCCACCCGGACGTCACCATGGGAAACATCCCTCCTGTGCTCGGGATCCCTCTCGACGATTCGCGGGGTCGCGGCCGCGGCGAGCAGGGGCAAATGAGCGGTGATGATGGTTCCCTTGCCGGGCGCAGAGTGCACGAAGAGCCGCCCGCCTTGCGATTCGACGCGGTAACGCATGCCCAGCAGTCCGTGATGCCCTTGCCCCACCTTGCGCGCATCGAAGCCGCGGCCGTCGTCCTGCACATGAACATGCAGCTGGTCCCCTCGGACGCGAACAGAAACCTTGACTGCACTGGCAGCCGCGTACTTCGCGATGTTCGTCAACGATTCCTGCACCAGGCGGTAGACGGTGAGCTCGGCTTCCTGGTGGGACAGTTGCCTGACGCTGCCAATGCCGTCGCCGGCATCGCTGTCCAGGTCGGCGACCACAGAGGTGCCCATCGTCTGCTGCGCGTCCTGGCACAGCAGCTTGATGCTGACCGCAAGACCCAGTTGATCGAGCGCGGAAGGCCTCAGGTTCTCGATCACATGGCGCTTGAAGGCAATGGCCGCGTTGAGCCTGGCCTCGGCAGACACCACGATGGCCAGCCCGGCTGCACCCAAGCCGGGCTGTCGTCGCATTCGGGCGAAATCGAGCTTCATGGCGGTGAACAGGCCACCCAATTCGTCATGCAGGTCGCGCGCGAGGCGGCCGCGCTCGTCTTCTCTCACCGTCACCAGGTGGCCTGCGAGCTCGCGCAGCTCGCGAGTTCGCTCGTCCACCAGAGTGGCCAGACGAACACTTTCATTGCCCCGCAGGTTGTTCGCCGCTTGCAGCTGTCGCATCTGCAGGTACAGCGCCACCAGAGCCAGCAACGTCAGCAGATGCACGGTGATGCGATTCAAGGTCATGGCATCGAAAAGCGAGGTGCGCGTCGTCTGTTGCAGGCTGCTGGCGTGCGTCAGCATGCTGTCGAAGGCTTCGCGCAACACGGCCGTGTCGTTGCCGCGCGCATCGGCTGCCGCGGCGCGGGCGAGGTCGGCATTCACGGTCCACGCAGCAGCCGGCGCCCCGTTGCCGGTCGAGCCGAGATCGGTGGCTGCTCGCGTCGACTGCGGGGCTGGCGTGGCGGGCGCAGTTGGGTGGCCTGGCCCGGCCTGCAGGAAGTTCGCCTGCGCCGCCAGGCGCTCCAGCGTGGCCGCACGCTTTCGCAGCAAGATCTGCAATTCCGTCAGCGGCACCGCTCCGGCCAACTGCTGATCGAAGTTCAGTTCGCGAAGCGATGTGAATGCCCGCTGTCGCTCGACAGGCAACCTGTCGCGCGCCTCTTTGTACAGCTCGAATTGCCGAGGGTCGCCGCTCAGGACATAGGCTCGAACAGCCGTTTCAGCGTCGGTCAGCGTCTGCAGCGTCTGTGCTGCCTGACTTCGCGCGTCTGTCAGCGCAATGCCGCCCGACAGCCGTTGCCACGAGTACTGGTAATTCAGCTCGTTCATCAGCATCAACAGCAGGGCC
>JBBSCV010000297.1:0-5371 GCA_038249925.1 Burkholderiales bacterium | reverse complement strand
GCAGGCGGTCGGTGCCGACGGCATAGAGGTCGCGCACCTTGCCGCGCGCGATGAGGGGCAGCGAGTGCAGCGTGGTGGTCTGCACGGCGGGGCCAAGGCTTTCCAAGGTGGGCTGGGTCATGAACGGGGCGGCTGGGTGGGGGGCGGCTTGGGCCGTGGCAATGAGCGAGGCATTTTGCGGCCAGCGGCACAGACCCGACACAGACCCGGCACAGACCTTCAGGCGTGGCTCAGGACCAGCGTTCCAGCCGGTCGCGCAGCGCACCGCCCAACGCCGGCAGGCGCCAGGTGGTGGCGCAGCCCTCGTGCGCGGCGTAACGGCTGCCCAGGTTCGTCAACACGGCCACCAGGTAGTGCGCGCCGTTGGCGTTCACGATGCCGGCGTCGGATGCGTAGTTCTCGGTGGTGCCGGTCTTGTGCGCGAAGCTGGGCGCATCGGGCAGGCCGCGCACCCATCCGGGTTTCTGGCGCAGGCTGCCCGAGGACAGCACCTCGTCGATCTTCTGCCGCCGCAGCACGGCGTGCACTTCACCGCGCGCTGCGTCGCTGAGCAGGCGCGTGCCGAAGGGCAGCCAGGGCGTGGGCGGCGCGGCAGCGTCCAGCAGCCACAGCAGGCGCACGGTGTCCCAGGCCGTCATGTGGATGTGGCCGACGCCGGCGCCGTCGCCATTGCGCCAGCCGCCGTCGGGCTTCGTGTCGTTCAACTGCAGCGTGCCGAGGTCCAGCTCGGCCAGGCGGTCGTTCAGCAGATGCACGGCGCCGGCGGCATGCAGCAGCGCCACGCACTCGGTGGTGGCGTCGTTGTCGCTGACGGTGATCATCGGCTCCAGCGCTGCCGGCCAGGCGGGGATGAGCCCGCGGTCCAGCGCCAGGCCCAGGCCCACCGCCACCAGCAGCTTCAGCAGCGATGCCGGATAAGGCGCCGGAAAGCGGCAAGCCCCTGCGGCGGCGTGGGCGCCCGCCAGCGGCTGCCAGGGCAGCGCGGCCCAGTCGGCATCAGGCGCCCACGCGATGGAGCTGCCATCAGGCCCCTGCAGGTCTTGCAGGTACTGGATGTTCTGCACCGCGCCGGCCTCGCGGCCGATATGCGCCACCGCGCCTTGCGGGTGTTCACGCGAGAACAGCACGTTGGCCCAGCGCGGCGGCTCGTCGGGCGGGAAAGCCACCACGGCCAGGTCGATGCTGGGGTGCACACCCACCGCCGCGCCCTGCCGGGCGGGGTCGGGCGTGGCGGCAAAGTCCTGCGCCAGAACGGTTTGACGCAGGGTTTCGGCAAAAGCAGTGTGAACGGGCATGGGCGCCATCTTGACGGGTTCAGGCGGTGGCTCTTGTCGCGACCCCATCCGCCGCCCTGTCCGCCACAACATGGCACGCCACCAGGCGGCCCGCCACCGGCAGCAGCGCGGGCGTTTCGACCCGGCAGCGCGGCTCGGCCAGCGGGCAGCGCGTGTGAAAGGCGCAGCCGGTGGGCGGGGCCAGCGGGCTGGGCATTTCGCCGCGCAGCGGCACCCGCTGGCGGCGGTCTTGCGCGTGCAGTGCCGGCACCGCCGACAGCAGCGCCTGCGTGTACGGGTGCAGCGGCGCTTTCAGCACCTGCGCCTTCGGGCCTTGTTCCACCGCGTTGCCGAAGTACATCACCATCACGTCGTGGGCCACGTGCTCCACCACCGCGAGATTGTGGCTGATGAAGACATAGGCGGTGGCCGTGGCCTCCTGCAGGTCCATGAAGAGGTTCAGGATCTGCGCCTGGATGCTGACGTCCAGCGCCGAGGTCGGCTCGTCGGCCACCACCACGGCGGGCTGCAGCATCATCGCGCGCGCCACCGCCACACGCTGGCGCTGGCCGCCGCTGAACATGTGCGGGTAGCGCGCGGCGTGTTCCGGGCGCAGGCCCACACGCTGCAGCATCTGCGCCACGCGCTCGCTGCGTTCGGCATTGCTCCATGCGGTGTTGATGATCAGAGGCTCGGCCAGCGCCGCGGCGATGGTCTTGCGCGGGTTCAGGCTGGCATAGGGGTTCTGGAAGACCATCTGCACGCGTTGGCGCAGGGCGTTCAGCGCGGGTTTGTCGGCCTGCGCGGCGTTGCGTTCGTCGATGAAAAGCGCGCCCGAGGTGGGTGGCTCTATCAGCGTCAGCTGCCGCGCCAGCGTGCTCTTGCCGCAGCCCGATTCACCCACCACCGCCAGCGTGCGGCCGGCTGCGAGTTCGAAACTCACGCCGTTCAGCGCCTTCACCACCGTGTGGCCGCGCAGAAAGCCGCGGCTGACGCGGTAGTGGCGCGCCAGGGCTACGGCGCGCATCACGGGCGTGGGTTCAGCCGTGGGCTCAGGCTTGGGCTCAGGCTTGGGTTCAGCCATGCTCGCGTTCCATCGCGGCCAGTGGAAAGAAACAACGCACTGCGCTTTCGGCTGAAGCTGGTGCGCCGTGCGCGTGCAGCGCCGGCCTCTCGCCCTGGCAGCGCGGCTGCACTTGCGGGCAGCGTGGGGCGAACAGGCAGCCGGCCGGCCGGTCGTGGCGCCCGGGCACGATGCCGGGCAGCGCCGCCAACCGGCGTGCGCCCTGGTTGTGTTCGGGCAGCGCGGCCAGCAACGCGGCGGTGTAGGGGTGGCGTGGCTGCGTGAAGAGCGTGTCCACGGGCGCCGTTTCTACCACCTGCCCGGCGTACATCACGGCCACGCGCCTGGCCATCTCGGCCACCACCGCCAGGTCGTGCGTGATAAGCACCAGGCTCATGCCGCGCTCTTTCTGCAGCCGCGCCAGCAGGTCCATCACCTGGGCCTGGATGGTGACGTCCAGCGCCGTGGTGGGCTCGTCGGCGATCAACAGGCGCGGTTCACACGCAATCGCCATCGCGATCATCACGCGTTGGTTCATGCCGCCGCTCATCTGGTGCGGATAGGCGTTCAGGCGCTGCTTCGCGCCGGGTATCTCCACCAGTTCGAAGAGTTCCAGCACGCGTGCCTGCAGCGCCGCGCCGCGCAACCCCAGGTGCACCTGCAGCACCTCGCGCACCTGGTCGCCCACGGTGTGGCTCGGGTTCAGGCTGTTCAGCGCGTCCTGGAAGACCATCGCGATGTCTTTACCGACGATGCGCCGGCGCTGCGCGGCGCTCATCGTCAGCAGGTCCTGCCCCGCGAAGCGCAGCGCGTCGGCGCTGACAACGCCCGGCGCGTCGATCAGGCCCATCAGCGCCATCATCGAGACACTCTTGCCGCTGCCCGATTCGCCGACGATGCCCAGCAGTTCGCCCTCCGCGACGTCGAGATCGACACCGTCCACCGCCGTGAAGCCGCCGAAGCTCACGCGCAGATTGCGAATTTCCAGAAGACTCAAGGCGACTGCTCCGCAGCCAAGGCCTTGCGCGGATCCGGCTCTGCCAGGCCGCAGCAAGAGCCCCCTCGGGGGGTAGCGAGCGCAGCGAGCTTGGGGGCCTTGTTCATGCCGACCTCAACTTCGGGTCGAGCGCATCCCGCAGCCCGTCGCCCATCAGGTTGATGGCCAGCACGGTGATGAGGATCGTCAGCCCCGGCATCGTCACCACCCAGGGCGCGCGCTCGATGTAGTCGCGCGCCGCGCTCAGCATGCTGCCCCACTCGGGCAAGGGCGGCTGCACGCCTAGGCCGAGAAAGCCCAAGGCGGCCGTTTCGAGAATGGCGCTGCTGAAGCCCAGGGTGGCGTTGATGATCAGCGGCCCCAGGCAGTTGGGCAGCACGGTGATGAACATCAGCCGCAGCGTGCCGGCACCGGCCACGCGGCTGGCGGTGACGTAGTCGCGTGCCATCTCGGCGAGCGCTGCGCCTCGCGCCAGGCGCGCGTAGCCTGGCAACGCCCCCACGGCGATGGCGATGATGGTGTTGATCAGCCCCGGCCCCAGGATGCTGATGACGCCGATGGCCAGCAGCAGCCCGGGCAGCGCCAGCAGCACGTCCATCACGCGCATGATCGCGGCCGACAGCCAGGCGTTGCCGAACGCGGCCAGCAGGCCCAGCACCACGCCGGGCAGCAGCGCCAGCGTCACCGCAGCCGCGCCGATCATCAACGAAACGCGCCCGCCGTGCAGCAGCCGGCTCAGCATGCAGCGGCCCAGTTCGTCGGTGCCCAGCGGAAATTGCGCCAGCCCGCCGGCCTGCCACAGCGGCGGCGTGAGCATGTGGTCGCGGAACTGCTGGATGGGGTCGTGCGGCGCCAGCCAGGGCGCGAACAGCGCGCTCAGCACCACCGCCACGAAAACAAAGAACGCGATGGTGGCGCCGCGGTTGGCCGTGAAGGCGCGCACGAACTCCTTGAACGGCCCCGGCGGCGCGCTGTTCTCCGGGGCCAGCGCCGCGGTGTTCACGGGCGCGTTCAATGCCCACCCCCGCGCAGCCTTGGGTTCACCACGCCGTAGAGCAGGTCGACGATGAGGTTCACGCCGATGAACACCAGCGCCGAGATCAGGATGCCGGCCTGCACCACGGGGTAGTCGCGCCGCGCGATGGCGTCGATGAGCCACTTGCCGATGCCCGGCCAGCTGAAGATGGTCTCCGTCAGCACCGCACCGCCGAGCAGGCTGCCCACCTGCAGGCCGAGCACCGTCACCACCGGAATCAGCGCGTTGCGCAGGCCGTGGTGAAAGACCACGCGCGCCGGGCTCAGGCCCTTGGCGCGCGCGGTGCGCATGTAGTCCTCGCGCAGCACTTCCAGCATCGCGCTGCGTGTCATGCGCGCCACCACGGCCATGGGGATGGTGCCCAGCACCGTGGCCGGCAGCAGCAGGTGCATCACGGCGCTCTTGAAGGCGCCACTTTCCTGGCCGCGCAGGTCGGCCAGCGCCGCGTCGATCAGCATGAAACCGCTGACGGTGTCGATGTCGTATTCGATGCCGACGCGCCCGCTCACTGGCGTGAGTTCCAGCCCCACGCTGAAGAACATGATGAGGATCAAGCCCCACCAGAACACCGGCATGCTGTTGCCCACCGTGGCCACGGCCATCACGAGCTGGTCGAACCACGAGCCGCGCTTCAGCGCCGCGGCAATGCCCAGCGGCAGGCCCAGCACCAGCGCTAAAACTAGCGCCGCCAGGGCCAGTTCGACCGTGGCCGGAAAGAGCACCGCGAACTCGGCCGAGACCGGTTCACGCGTCACCAGGCTCTTGCCCAGGTCGCCCTGCAGCAGCTGCCCCAGGTACTGCAGGTACTGCACCGGCAGCGGCTGGTCAAGGCCCATTTGCGCCATCAGCGCGGCGCGTGCGTCTTCATCGAGGCGGCGCTCGCCGACCATGATTTCGATCGGGTCGCCGGGAATCAGCCGTATCAGCGCGAAGGCGACCAGCGTCACCCCCAGCAGCGTGGGGATGAGCGTGGCCAGCTTCTTCAGCAGCAGGGTGAACAT
>JBBSCV010000296.1:0-5381 GCA_038249925.1 Burkholderiales bacterium | reverse complement strand
GCCTGGGCGGGCCGGCCAACGGCTTTCCGCGCCAGGACGGCTTCGACATCGTCGTGGCCAGCGAGGTGATGGCCATCCTGTGCCTGAGCACGTCGCTGCAGGACTTGAAACAACGCCTGGGCCGCATCGTCGTGGCCGAGACGCGGGCGCGCAAGCCAGTCACCGCCGCCGACCTCAAGGTGCACGGCGCGATGGCCGTGCTGCTGAAGGATGCGCTGGCGCCGAACCTGGTGCAGACCATCGAGAACAACCTCGCGCTGCTGCACGGCGGGCCGTTCGCGAACATCGCGCACGGCTGCAACAGCGTCATCGCCACGCGCACGGCGCTGAAGCTGGCCGACTATGTGGTCACAGAAGCCGGCTTCGGCGCCGACCTGGGTGCCGAGAAATTCATCGACATCAAATGCCGCAAGTCTGGGCTGGCGCCCGCTGCCGCGGTGGTGGTGGCCACCATCCGCGCGCTGAAGTTTCACGGCGGCGTGAATCTGGCCGACCTGGGGCGCGAAGACATCGGCGCGCTGGACAAGGGCCTGGCCAACATCCAGCGCCACCTGCACAACCTGCGTGAGGTCTTCGGCCTGCCCTGTGTCGTGTCCATCAACCACTTCACGAGCGACACCGAAGCCGAACACGCGCTGCTGCGTGAACGCCTGGGCGCCTTGGGCGTGCCGGTGGTCACCGCCCGCCATTGGGCCGAAGGCGGCCCCGGCGCTGCTGCCGTGGCGCACGAGGTCGTAAAAGCCTGCGAGCAGCAAAGCACGCTGCGCTTTGCCTACGCAGATGCCGACCCGCTGTGGGAGAAGGTGCGCCTGCTGGCCACGCGCACTTACGGCGCTGCCGACATTTCGGCCAGCAGCGCCGTGCGCAAGCAGATAGCGGCGCTGCAGGAAGCCGGCTACGGCCACCTGCCGGTGTGCGTGGCGAAGACGCAGTACAGCTTCAGCACCGACCCCACGCAGCGCGGCGCGCCCACGGGCCACGTCGTCGATATTCGCGAAGTGCGCCTGGCCGCAGGCGCCGAGTTCGTGGTGATGGTCTGCGGCGACATCATGACCATGCCCGGCTTGCCCAAAGTGCCCGCAGCAGAACACATCGACATCGACGACGAGGGCCGCATCGTCGGCCTGAACTGAAGGCCGCCGAGCCCGCGACTGAGCATGGCCAACAACACCGCGCGTCTGTACCGCATCGAGACGCTGATCAGGGCGCGCGGGCATGTCAGCTTCAAGACCTTGCTCGAAGAACTGGAGGTGAGCCCGGCCACGCTGAAGCGCGACCTGGACTACTTGCGCAGCCGCATGGGTGCGCCCATCGAGTACGACCGCGACTTGAACGGCTACCGCTTCGGCAGCACCGCCTATGCCGGGCCCAAGCATGAACTGCCGGGCCTGTGGTTCGACGAGGCGGAGCTCTACTCGCTGCTGATGGCGCAGCAGCTGCTGGCCGGTCTGGACAGCGACGGCTTGCTCAGCCGCCACCTGCAGCCGCTGCTCAGCCGCATTCACGAGCTGTTGCGCAGCGGTGCCTCTGCAGGCGGTGAAAAGGCGGCAGAGCGCTTGATGAAGCGCGTGAAGATCGTCAGCGCGCTGCGCCGCCCGGTGCCCAGCCGTTTCTTCGAACGTGTGAGCACGGCGCTGCTGGCGCGTCAGCGTCTGCAGTTGCGTTACCTGACGCGCGCCAGGCGCGAGGTGGGTGAGCGCGAGGTCTCGCCGCAGCGCCTGGTGCATTACCGAAACACCTGGTACCTGGACGCCTGGTGTCACCGCGTCGACGCGCTGCGGCGTTTCGCGCTGGACGCCATCGAAGACGCCACGGTGCTGGCCGACAAGCCGGCGCGAGACATCGCGATGAAGCGGGTGCAGGAGGCCATGGACGCCGGCTACGGCATCTACGCCGGCGGCACGCAGCGCTTTGCCGTGCTGCGTTTCGACGTGCAGGCGGCGCAGTGGGCCAGCCGCGAAGAATGGCACCCGGCGCAGCAGGGACGCTGGCTCGAAGACGGCCGCTTCGAGTTGCGCCTGCCTTATGTGGACGACACCGAACTGGTGATGGACGTTCTGCGCCAGGGTGAACAGGTGCAGGTGCTGGCCCCGCCCGAACTGGTGCAGGCCGTGCGCCAGCGCCTGGCCGCAGCTGCCGCGCTGTACAGCAGGGCCTGAGCGGCTGAGAGTCTTTCGATCATGCCCACTCATCACGCCAAAAGACGTCCGCTCGTCGTTGCAAATGCGCGCCGTAGCCCGAGCTATGGCTGTGCTTTGCGCCTAGATCGGACGCCTTTTGACGCGCTGCTCGGTCACGCTCGAAAAACGCTCAGCCTCTGAGGCAAAGGCTTGCGCCGCAGGGGGCGCGGCACGGTGCTGGCTGCCATTCCCAACACCAGCGCCCGCGCAATCAGTTCTTCACGACCTCGTTGATCTCGATCACCAGGCCCTGGGCCTGGTTCGCCACTGGCGCGGTCTGCCCGCTCAGATCACCCGCCACGGGCGCGGCCTGCCCGCTCTTGCTGACCCGCGCACTGACCACCACCTTCGCGTGCTGCGACAGCTTCATCGCCGGTGACATGGCCATGCTGTCGTCCAGGCGAAAACTCACCGGCAGGTCCTTGACCTGATGGCGGACGATGGCCAGCGGCATGCGCGCGCCTTCGGCGGGGCGCGCGAAGATGAAGACCACGTCGTCGGGCTGCGCCTGCGCGGCCAGCGCCGGCGACAGTCGCACGGTGCCCGTCAGCACTGCGTTGGCAGCAAGCGTTGCAGCGGCCGCCGCTGACGAGGCTGACGGCAAGGCTTGCGCTGCCTGGCCTGCTTGCGGTGCTTGCGGTGCTTGCGCAATTCGCGGCCCGGGCGGCAGGCCGCCGAGCGAACGCGCCTCGTCGATGCTGCCCTGCAGCTGCGGCATGAAGGCGCTGTCGGGCGGTGACACCCGGACCAGACGCTCCCACAGCCGCACGGCGGTCGGGTAGTCCTTGCGGTTGAAGGCCGCAGTGCCTGCCAGGGCCAGGGCCTTGGCGTTGTCGGGGTCGTACTTCAGTGCACGTTCGACCAGTGCCAGCGGCTCGCCGTCCAGACTGCGGTTGTTGGTCATCGCCAGCGCATCGGCGTAGTCCACCAGCAGCGTCGGATCGTCGCCCGTGATCGCCAACGCCTTGCCGAAAGCCGGCACGGCCTCTGCGTGTCGGCCCAGGCGCACATAAGAGCGCGCCAGCAACGCCCACCCCTCGCCGTTGGCGGGCTCTTGACTCATGCGCGTGGCCAACTGGTCGACGGCGGCAACGAACTGCTCCTCAGTCATGTCCTGCGCGACTTCACCGGCGCCCGCCGCAGCACTGCCCGGCGGGCCCGCGCTGGGCACGCGCGGCGAGCCGACGGCCGCATAGCCGATGACGGCCACGACCAGCACTGCCGCCGACAGGCCAGCCACCAGCCCCCGGGACGCGCGCGGGGCCGCCGCCGCAGCCGCAGGGCCAGCGGTGCCCAGGCTGCCTGGGCTGCCAGGGCTGCCAGGGGGAAGGGCGATCACACGGTCCAGCAGTTCACGTTCCAGAGGTGCCTTCGCGGCGGCATAGGCCTCGGGGGTCGATCCACCCGTGTCGTGCTGGGTTTTGAGTTGCTGCAGCTGGCTGCGCAGCGCGCTGATGGGGTCTTGGGCTGTCTGGGGGGCAGTCATCGGGGTTCCTGGCGCGGCGGGGCTTCAGTCGCGGCCATCTCGTCATCGTCATCGCTATCGAATTCGCTGGCCGGCATGCGGCTGCGTCGGCGCAGCACCAACCACAGCGTCAGCAGGGCACCGCCCAGCAGCAG
Organism: Burkholderiales bacterium; assembly: GCA_038249925.1. Lineage (GTDB taxonomy): Bacteria > Pseudomonadota > Gammaproteobacteria > Burkholderiales > Burkholderiaceae_C > Rubrivivax. Next base: position 1,581 of record JBBSCV010000296.1, on the reverse strand, counting down.
CGGCGGGCCGAACCACAGCAGTGCGGTGGTGTTCTTGACGGGCGGGCGGTAGAGCACGAAGTCGCCGTAGCGCTCAGTCATGTAGTCGAGGACCTCACGTTCGTCACGGCCCTCGCGGAGCATGGTCCGCACCTGGTTGCGCAGGTCGACGGCGAGCGCGGCCTCGCTGTCGGCGATGGTCTGGTTCTGGCAGACCAGGCAGCGCAGTTCGACGGCCACCGCCATCACGCGCTTTTCGAGTGCGGGGTCGGCTGCAGCCGAAGGCGCAGGGCCGGCCGCCTGCGCCGCGGGGATCAGCACCAGCAGCAGCAGCGTCAATGCCTGCGCCAGCACCCGCAGCAGGAACAGCGTGTCAACTTTCAGCGTTTCAAGCATTCAGTTCTTTCAGCAGCGGCTCGATGCGCTCGCGCAGCACCTGCGGCGTCAGCGGGCCCACGTGCTTGAAGCGCACCAGACCTTGACGGTCGATGACGAAGGTCTCGGGCACGCCGTAAACGCCGTAGTCGATGCCGACCATGCCTTGCAGGTCGCTGGCCGTCGCCGTGTAGGGGTTGCCGTAGCGGCCCAGCCAGGCGATGGCATCGCCGGGCTTGTCCTTGTAATTCAGGCCCACGATCGGCACTGGGCTGCGGCGCGCCAGGTCCATCAGCAGCGGGTGTTCTTCACGGCAAGGCACGCACCACGAGGCAAAGACGTTGAGCACCCAGACCTTGCCCGCAAGGTCCTGTCTGCTCAAATTCGAGGCCAGGTCGTCCAGGCGCGGCAGGCTGAACTCTGGGGCTGGCTTGCCGATCAGCGGCGAGGGCACTTCGCGCGGGTTGAGCCCCAGACCCACACCCAAAAAGCCCAGCAGCACCACGAAGCCCACCAGCGGGGCAAGGAACTGCCAACGTTTCATGCCGTCGCGACCCCCGCCGTGCCTGGCTGGCCGGTGGCCTGGCCGGCTGCCTGCGCGCCTGCCTGTCCGCCTGTCTCCCCAGTCGCCTGGCCAGTTTCTTGATCGCGCTTGGCGGTGCGGTAGCGGCGGTCGCTGGCGGCCAGGCCACCGCCCAGCGCCATCAGCAGGCAGCCGCCCCATATCCACGTCACGAAGGGCTTGTAGTACATGCGCACCACCCACGAGTTGCCTGCGCCGGCCTGGCCCAGCGAGACGTAGATGTCGCCCATGGGCCGGCTGCGGATGGCGGCCTCGGTCATCGGGCTCTGCTGCACGCGGTAGATGCGCTTCTCAGGGCGCAGTTGCGCCAGTTCCTTGCCGTTCTTGCTCAGAATGACGAGGCCCTGCGCGGCACGGTAGTTCGGACCCATAACGTCGCGCACACCTTGGAACGTGAAGGTGTAGCCGGCAATCTCGGCCGTCTGGCCGACGGCCATCGACAGGTCTTTCTCGACCTCGTAGGTGCGCACCATGGTCACGCCGATGACGAACACGCCGATGCCCAGGTGCGCCAGCATCATGCCCTTGGTGGCGCGGGGCACGAGCGCAAAACGGTGCCGAATCGAGGTTTTCATGCCGCCGACCGGGCGCAGGCGTTCCCACAGGTCGGTGGCCACCGAGGCGAAGACCCAGAAACCCATCAG
>JBBSCV010000295.1:0-5391 GCA_038249925.1 Burkholderiales bacterium | reverse complement strand
GAAGCGTGCATCGGCCGCCAGCCCCAGGCGCTGCCCCAGCTGCGCGTTGTTGCCGAGTTCGGCATGCGCGTCCAGCGGCAGGTGGTAGGCAAAGAGATTGACACCGGCGTTCATCAACCGCCGCACGCGAGCGCCCAGCCACCCGGTGAGCCGGCCGTCCTGGCCGCGCCAGAACAGGCCGTGGTGCACAAACAGCGTGTCGGCGCCGGCCGCGATGGCCGCATCGATGAAGGCGAGGCTGGCAGTCACCCCCGACACCACCCGGCGCACCTCGGCACTGCCCTCGACCTGCAGACCGTTCGGCCCATAATCCTTGAAGGCTTGTGGCTGCAGCAGCAGCTGCAGGAAATCGTCGACTTGAACCCGATCTGCCATGGCGCGCATTGTCGGGCACGCGTGAGAAAAACCCCTGATGTGGCGTAGAACCTGGCTCGTCTTTTCCCAGGCCGTGACGGTGGCGGTGGCGGTGCTCTTCGTGGTGCTGACGCTCAAGCCCGAATGGCTGCCGGGGGGCCAGGGCGGGGTGGCCAGCCGCCTGCTGCCCGCGCCGACGCTGCTGCAGATGACATGGCCGCCAGGCGCTGCTGCCAGCGGCAACGACGCTGGCAACGGCAACGCCTTGGGCCGCAGCGGCAGCGGCTATGCCACTGCCGCGCGGCGTGCGGCCCCGGCCGTGGTGAGCGTCAGTGCCACCAAGATGGCGAAGAACAACCCGCACACCGACCCGCGCTTTCGCTTCTTCTTCGGCGACGGCCCGGCCGCGCCGCAAGTGGGCCTGGGCTCGGCGGTCATCGTCTCGCCCGAGGGCTATCTGCTCACCAACCACCACGTGGTGGAAGATGCCACAGAGATCGAGGTGCAATTGGCCGACGGCCGCCAAGCGCGTGCACGTCTGGTCGGCAGCGACCCTGAGACCGACATCGCGGTGCTGAAGATCGACCTCGACCAGCTGCCCGTCGTGGCGCTGGGCGACGTGCGCGCCTTGCAGGTGGGTGACGCCGTGCTGGCCATCGGCAACCCCTTCAACGTCGGGCAAACGGTGACGGCGGGCATCGTCAGCGCGCTCGACCGCAGCGACGCAGGCGTCTCGCGCTTCCAGAACTTCATCCAGACCGATGCCGCCATCAACCCGGGCAACTCAGGCGGCGCGCTGGTCGATGCCAACGGCGCGTTGGTGGGCATCAACACCGCCATCTTCAGCCGCAGCGGTGGCAGCCTGGGCATCGGCTTCGCGGTGCCGGCCGATACCGCGCGCCAGGTGATGGAGCAACTGGTGCGTGACGGCAAGGTGCGCCGGGGTTGGATAGGCGTGGAGCCGCGTGACCTCAGCGCCGAGCTCGCCGAGAGCCTGAACCTGGCGGTGCGCCAGGGCGTGCTGATCACCGGCGTGCTGCAGAACGGCCCCGCGGCCCAGGGTGGCCTGCGGCCGGGCGACGTGGTGGTGCAGGTGGGCGACAAGCCTGTGCGCAACGTGGGCGAACTCTTCGGCGCGGTGGCCGCGCTGGCGCCCGACCAGGAAGCCGTGGTGCTGGCGCAGCGTGGCAACGACCAGTTGCGCCTGAAGATCAAGGTGGGCGAACGCCGCAGCGGCGCGCAGCCCGCCGGGCGTTGATGGCCTGACTTTGGCTGCCTGGCTCTGACAGCGGGACGTTCACGGCCTACAGCAGCAGCGCCAGCCTTTCCAGGATCAGCACCGCGAAGAAGCCGAGGGCGGCCAGCACCGTCCACTTGACGATCACGAGGCCGCGCTGGCGCCACGCCACCTGACCGGTGCCGATGTACATCGCAAAGCACAGCACACCGGCCACCAGCAGCAGACCGAAGACGAGTCGAAAGAGCAACATGCCGGCGCCCTACCAGGCCGGCGCGAGTTCGGCGAAGCCACGTGGGGCTTGCGCGTCGCACTCGAAGGTCACCAACTCGTAGGCTGTCTCGTCGGCCAGCAGCGCACGCAAGAGCTTGTTGTTCAACGCATGGCCGCTCTTGTAGGCCGTGTAACTTGCCAGCAGCGGCTTGCCGGCGATGTGCAGGTCGCCGATGGCGTCGAGGATCTTGTGCTTCACGAATTCGTCGTCGTAGCGCAGGCCACCGCTGTTCAGCACCCTGAAGTCGTCGATGACGATGACGTTGTCCATGTTGCCGCCCAGGCCCAGGCCGCGCGCGCGCATCATCTCGACGTCCTTGGTGAAGCCGAAGGTTCGTGCGCGCGCAATGTCGCGCTTGTACTGGCCGCTGCCGAAATCGAATTCCACGCGGCGGCCGGTGGCGTCCACGGCGGGGTGGTTGAACTCGATCTCGAAGCTGAGCTTGTAGCCGTGAAAGGGCTCGAGCCGCGCCCACTTGAGGCTTGCGCCCTCGCCTTCCCGAATTTCCACTGTCTTCAACACCCGCAAGAAACGTTTGGGCGCGTTTTGCAGCTGGATGCCGGCGCTCTGCAGCAGGAAGACGAAACTCGCCGCGCTACCGTCGAGGATGGGCACTTCCTCGGCGGTGATGTCGATGTAGAGGTTGTCGAGTCCGAGGCCGGCGCAAGCCGACATCAGGTGTTCGATGGTCTGCACCTTGGGCGCGTCTGGGTTGCCGCCTGGGCTGATGGTGCTGGCCATGCGCGTGTCGCTGACGGCGTAGGCGTTCACCGGGATGTCCACGGGCTCGGGCAGGTCGACACGGCGAAAGACGATGCCCGTGTCGGGCGGCGCCGGGCGCAAGGTCAGCTCGACCTTCTGGCCACTGTGCACCCCCACGCCGACGGCTCGGGTCAGGGCCTGGATAGTGCGCTGTTGGATCATGCCGAAGATTGTCCGCCAAGCGCTGTTTCGATGCCGCCAGAGCCGCGACGCGGTCCTCGCTTTGCAGCTTGCGTCAGGGCCATGGCCTGTGAGCCGACGCCAAGCTGTGGCCTAATCGCGGGTTCGCCCCCAATTTCCTTGAAAGCCGACCATGGCCCAGAAGATCCGTACCGAAGCCGACAAGCGTGCCACGCCCCGCCCCCCTGCCCCCGCCGGCGTGACCGTGACGGTGCACCGTGGCCAGAAGAACAGCCTGGAGCGCGGCGCGCACACGCGCAGCAAGAAGAACCCCGGCAAGCGCCCCAAGAAGGGCGGCTGAAGCCCGCCGCTTGGAGGCCACCGCTCGAATGCCCGCCTGCGCGGGCTCGGGCGGGCTAGAGGTCCGTCAGCGCTGACGACGGGCCGGGTGCGCTGGACTCAGACCCTGCAGCGCTGATGATCCGCATCACCGAACTTCGATTGCCGCTGGACCATGCGGAGGCTGCGCTGCGTGCGGCTGTCCTTGCGCGTCTGGGCATCGCCAGCACCGGGTTGAAGAGCCACAGCGTTTTCCGCCGCGCCTGGGATGCGCGCAAGAAGAGCGCCATCGTGCTGAGCTACACCGTCGACTGCGAAGTCGACGCTGAAAGCATCGTGCTGGCGCGCTTTCAGGGCGACCCGCATGTGCGGGTGGCGCCCGATACCGGCTACAAGCCCGTCGGCCATGCGCCGGCAGACTTTGACGTCGCCGGCAAGCCGCGCCCTGTGGTCATCGGCTTCGGGCCGTGTGGCATCTTCGCCGCGCTGGTGCTGGCGCAGATGGGTCTGCGGCCCATCGTGCTCGAGCGCGGCAAGGCCGTGCGTGAGCGCACGAAAGACACCTGGGGCCTGTGGCGCAAGGGCGTGCTCGACCCGGAGTCGAACGTGCAGTTCGGCGAAGGCGGCGCGGGCACCTTCAGCGACGGCAAGCTCTGGAGCCAGATCTCCGACCCGCGCCACCTCACGCGCAAGGTGCTGACTGAATTCGTGAAGGCCGGAGCGCCCGAAGAAATTCTCTTCGTCGCCAAACCGCACATCGGCACCTTCCGCTTGGTGGGCGTGGTCGAGAAGCTGCGTGCCGACATCGAGGCCTTGGGCGGCGAAGTCCGCTTCCAGCAGCAGGTGACGGACGTGCTGATCGAAAACGGCGCCATCCGCGGCCTGACGCTCGCCAGCGGCGAACAACTCGCCGCAGACCACGTGGTGCTGGCCCTGGGCCACAGCGCACGCGACACTTTCGCGATGCTGCAGCGGCGCGGCGTCCATCTCGAGGCCAAGCCGTTTTCGCTTGGCTTTCGTGTCGAACATCCGCAGGGGTTGATCGACCGTGCGCGTTTCGGCCCCAGCGCGGGCAACCCCATCCTGGGCGCGGCGGACTACAAGCTGGTGCACCACGCCAGCAACGGCCGCAGCGTCTACAGCTTCTGCATGTGTCCGGGGGGCACGGTGGTGGCGGCCACCTCGGAACCCGGCCGCGTGGTCACCAACGGCATGAGCCAGTACAGCCGCAACGAGCGCAACGCCAACGCGGGCATCGTGGTGGGCATCAGCCCGCAGGACTATCGCCAGGACGGCAAAGCCGAGGGCGCGGTCAATCCGCTCGACGGCGTGGCCTTCCAACGCCAGTGGGAAAGCCGCGCATACGCATTGGGCGGCGGCAACTACCAAGCACCGGGGCAGCTGGTGGGCGACTTCATCAAGCGCCAGAAGAGTGCCACTTTGGGCGCTGTGATGCCGAGCTACCAGCCCGGCGTGCAGCTGACTGATCTGGCCGACCCGCAGCAGCCCAGTCTGCCTGGCTATGCGCTGGACGCCATCCGCGAAGCCTTGCCGGCATTCGAGCGCCAGATCAAGGGTTTCGCGATGCCCGATGCGGTGCTGACCGGTGTGGAAACGCGCACCAGTTCGCCCCTGCGCATCACGCGCGGGCGCGACTTCCAGAGCCTGAACACGCGCGGCCTGTACCCGGCCGGCGAAGGCGCGGGCTATGCCGGCGGCATCATGTCGGCGGGTGTGGACGGCATCGAGGTGGCCGAAGCCCTGGGCCGCGCGATGCTGGCAACCCGGGCCGCCTGAGCACGACACGCCGGGTACTGGACCTGTCTCGCTATTCGTGTGCCGTCTCGCTGTCGTGCCAGCCCGCCAGCGCCCAGCGCGACAGGCCGGCCATCAGCGCGAACAAGGCCACGCCGGCCAGCGCAATGAGCGCCAGCGCCGCGAACATGCGCGGAATGTTCAGCTGGTAGCCGGCAAACAAGATCTGGTAAGCCAGCCCCGTGCCCGTGCCACCGGTGCCGGCGACGAACTCGGCCACCACGGCACCGATGAGCGCGAGCCCGCTGCTGATGCGCAGGCCGCCGAAAAAATAGGGCAGCGCCGAGGGAATGCGCAAGCGCAAGAGCGTCTGCCAGCGCGTGGCGCCCTGCAAGCGGAAGTAGGCGAGCAGACCGGGGTCGACACTGCGCAGGCCGAGCGTGGTGTTGGCGATGACCGGAAACAGCGCCACCAACGCCGCGCACACCACCAGCGAGGCCGTGGGGTCCTTGACCCAGATGACGATCAAGGGCGCGATGGCCACGACAGG
>JBBSCV010000294.1:0-5393 GCA_038249925.1 Burkholderiales bacterium | reverse complement strand
CGGCAATCAACCACCAAGACGCGGCCTTCGGGAATCGCCTCGATGGCCTGGCGTTGCACATTCGTCGGGTCGCCACCCGAACCATAGGCATCGATGTCCTCGCGCGCCGGCACATAGCGCAGCGTGAAGGCCGGGCCGACCATCGGCGGCAAATCGCTGCGAATGGGCCGCACGCCGCGGATGGCCACGTTGCGCAGGCCGCGTCGCACGAGTTGCGTGCTCAGGCTGGCGGACGAACACAGCATCAAAGTGGCTCGCAGTTCGGCGCTGATGGAATGGTCGGTCAGGGGCTGAAAAGACATGGACTGGCGCGCTGGGGCAGTTCTGGCAGGTACTGATCTGGAAAAACGTGACCGGCGTAGACGGGTCGGACGTGGACGACTTCTTGTCCACAGCTACTGCGGATTCTATAGAATCCGCAAACACTCTCGTCATGACTCCGATCAATACGCCCACCTACCAACTCGTCCGCGACTTGATCCGCGGCGACATCGTGGACGGCGTCTGGCCTTTGGGCAGCCACATGACCATGGCCGAGCTGGTGGCACGCTATGGCGTCAGTGCGAATCCCGTGCGCGAAGCCCTGCAGCAGTTGCAGGGCGAAGGTGTGATCGAAATCCGCATGAACCGCGGCGCCGTGGTGCCGCAGGTTGACGCGCGCTACATCGACAACATCTACAAGCTTCGCGCTGCGGTGCAGGTGATGCTGGCGCGCGAAGCGGCCCATCGCATCACGCCTGCCGATGCCAAACGCCTGCGTGCACTGTGCGAACAGCACGAGGCTGCTGTAGCCGAGGCCGACGCCGCAGCCTGCGTACGCTGCAACCGCGATCTGCACCACTTCATGGACAAGCTGGCCGACAACCCGCCGGCCATGGAAGTGCTGGCTTCGCGCCTGTGTCTGGTCGACGCCTTCCGGCGCACGGTCGGGTTCGGCGCGGGGCGCCTGGACAAGGTGGTGGCCCAGCACCGCCGTCTGGTGCGTGCCATCACGCGCGGTGACGCCGATGCGGCCGCCCGTGCTGCCCACGAGCACACCGAGTCCGCAAGGCTGGACCTGCTGGCCTCGCTTCAAGGCAGACAGGGCTGACTTGCCTTCCCGTTCAACCCCTACCCATCCGAGACCTATGATGAAACCCTTCTCGAGCCTGGCCGACCGGCGCCGTTGGCTGCTGGCAGCGTGCGCCACTGCAATCGTCGCGGGCTTGCCGGCCGCACCAGCGGCCGCGCAAACTTTCCCGCAGAAGACCATCACCCTCGTCGTCGGCTTTCCGCCAGGCGGCGCGCTCGACACCATCGGCCGCACACTGGCCGATGAGATGAGCAAGACGCTGGGCCAGAAGGTCATCGTCGACAACAAGCCGGGCGCGGGTGGCGCGCTGGCCGTCAACACCGTGCTGGGTGCGCCAGCCAATGGCTACACGCTGCTGATGGCGGCCATCAACCTGGCCACCACGCCGGCCATGTCGGGTGTGCGCTACAACCCGCGCACCGACCTGATGATGGTGTCGCAGATCAGCACGGTGCCGGTGCTGATGCTGGCCTCGGGCAAGGGCCCGCTCAAGTCGCCGGCTGAATTGCTGGCCTTGGCCAGGGCGACCCCGGGCGGCGCCAAGGTGGGCACGGGTGGCATAGGCACCTCGGGGCAACTGGCGCTGGAGTTGCTGAGCCGCAGCCAGAAGGTGCCGTTTCTGCACGTGCCGTACAAAGGCGGTGCGCAAGCCAGCATGGGTTTGATCGCTGGCGAGATCGACATCGCTTTCGACCTGGGCTCAGGGTCGCTGAAGAGCTTCCTCGACGCCGGCACCATCCGCGCGCTGGCGGTCATGCAGGAGGCTCGGTCGCCGGCCCTGCCCAACGTGAAGAGCGCGAAGGAATTGGGCCTTCCCGCCGACACCTACATCCGCAGCTGGCAAGGCATCGCCGTCAAGGGCGGCACGCCCCAGGCCGTGGTGGACCGGCTGCATCAGGCCGTGGTCGCCGCGGCAGAGACGACCGCATTCAAGAGCCGCGCCTGGCAGCTGGCATCGGATGTGGTGACCAGCAAGACGCCAGCCGATTTCCAGCGCTTCCATGACGCCGAGCTTTCCCGCTGGACCCAGGTCATCAAGCAGGCCGGCATCAAGCCGGAGTGAGTCGAACGTGCCACTCAATCGAATACTGGTGACAGGTGCTTCCGGCAAGGTGGCCCGATCCGTGCGGCCGCAGTTGTCGGCGCTGTGCGAAGAACTGCGGCTGACCGACATCGTTCCTGTCGAGATCACCGGCGCCAGGCAAACCGCCGTGATGGCTGACCTGGCCGACCCCGCTGCCGCGCCGGCACTCGTCGACGGCGTCGACGCCATCGTGCACTTTGCCGGCTACCCGCGCGAGGCACCGTGGTCGGTGCTGCTGGACGCCAACATCCGCACCGTCGTCAACCTGTGGGAAGCCGCAGCTGCGGCAGGTGTGCAGCGCATCCTCTACGCCAGCTCCAACCATGCGGTGGGCTACTACCCGCGCAGCGAGAAGATCGACTCGCGTGTACTTGCACGGCCCGACGGCTGCTACGGCGCCAGCAAGGCGTTCATGGAAACGGTGGCGCAGCTCTATGCCGACAAGAACGGCCTGCGCGCCTTCGGTATGCGCATCGGCTACTGCGGACCCGAGCCACTGGATGCGCGCATGCTGTCGCATTGGTTGCATCCGGAAGACCTGGCGCAGCTGATCGAATTGGGCCTGACCGCCGAATACCACCACGAGATTGTTTACGGGGTTTCGGCCAACAGCGCCACCTGGTACGACAACAGCCGGGCCGAGGCGCTGGGCTACCACCCACGCCACAGCGCAGATATCTTTGCCGCCGGGCTGGCGGACAAGGTCACCGACGACCCGGTAGCCGAACGCTACCAAGGAGGCAGCTTTGCAGCAGACGGCCACATCGGTGACGCTGAGCGCCCAGCACGGGCACGTTGATCGCGTCGACCTTGCTCACAGCAGCCTGAAAGGCTTGTGCGCCTGGCGTGTCGGCAACCTTGTCGGCGAGGCACCCAACTGGGATGCACAGACGCAGACCCTGCTGTGGATCGACGTGCGTGCGCCGTCTGTTCTGCGCTTGGACCCAGCCACGAACGCACTCACGCGCTGGACCCTTCCCGGAGTGGTGGGCGCCATGGGCTTGGCGGCGCCCGGCAGCGTCGTGCTCGCATTGCAGCACACGCTCGCGCTGCTGGAACTGCGCAGCGGCCGGCTGAGCACGCTGTTCAGCGTCGATCGCGAGCCTGCGCTCAACCGGCTGAACGACGGCAAGGTCTCGCCTTCGGGACGCTGGTTCGTGTTCGGCTCGATGGACGACAGGCCCAGCGACAAGCAACCCAAAGGCGCGCTGTACGCCGCCGCCGCCGCAAGTGTCAATGTGCGCCTGCTGCACGAAGGCTTGACCGTTGCCAACGGCATTGCCTTCAGTCCCGATGCTGCGACGATCTACTTCTCCGACAGCCACCTTGGCCGCGTATGGCATGCGCCTTGGAATGAAGACACAGGCGCCATGGGCCAGCCAGAACTGCTGTGTTCGCCTGATGAAGTCGCGGGCCGTCCTGACGGTGCTGCCGTCGATAGCGATGGCGACTATTGGTCCGCCGGCGTGTCGGCGGGCGTTGTCAATCGCTTCACGCCAGAGGGTGCGCTGCGGGCTCGCATCGAACTGCCCTGCCGCGCACCCACCATGCCCTGCTTTGGCGGCCCCGAGGGCACCGATATGTATGTCACGTCATTGGTGCGACACGGCTGGACCGACGCGTCAAGGGGTTTGGACGGTTCCCTCATTCGCTTTGCGAGCGATGCGACGAGTGTGAGCGGCAAGGGTTGGGGCTCATGACCGTGGATTCATCGGTTCAAGCGTCTCGAAAGGTTTGGGTCCCTTGCCGGCCCGCACCATCTTCGACTGCTGACGCCCGGCCACCATCGAGGTGAACTGACCCCGGGACGACAGCTTGAGGACATCACGATCGAAACTCATGAGGTGCTCGCCAGGCTGCGCAACGGCTGCCGACAACCAGTCATGCGGCAGTTTGCCCTCGCCTTGAGCTTCACCGTCCCGACTCCGCTTGACCCTCCTGCCCCATCTGCGCCACGCCGGGCGCGCCGTTGTCGTCGGCCCGTTCGGCCGGTCAGTACACGAGCTCTGCAGCCAATGGTTCTCCTCGCATCGCCGCGTCCCTGAGTGCCTTGGTGAAGATGCTGGTGGTCACGTTCAGCAGGTAGTTGGCACCCCAGCCGGCGAGCTTGGCCGCGTCCTGCGGTGTCAGGGCCAGTGTGCCTGCGCACTTGCCTGCGGCCACCGCGGCACGGATCGCTGATTCGATGGCGGCCTGCACCGGTGCACAGGCCCAGTCGCTGCCATGGCCCATCGTGTGCGACAAGTCGTTGGGCCCGACGAACAGCGCATCCACGCCGTCGACTGCGGCGATGGCTGCCGCATTGGCCACAGCCTGCGGGGTTTCAAGCATCACGATCAGGGCGATGCCGTCGTTGCTGCGTTGGGTGTGCGGCCCACCGCCGAAGGCGCCATAGCCTGCCGCACGCGAGCTGAAGGCGCTGCCGCGCTGGCCCTGGCCCGGGTACCGCACACGCTGCACCAGCGCGCGCGCCTGCTCGGGGGTGTCGACCATCGGAATCTGCACGCCGCTGGCGCCCATGTCGAGAACACGCGCGATGTCGGGCTCGAAACAGCGAACGATGGGCGTGATGCCGCTGGCCCTGGCGGCGCGCAGCATGTGTTCGGTCGTCTCCAGGTCGGCCGCGCCGTGTTCGTTGTCGATCACGATGCAGTCGAAGCCCGCATAGGCACACATCTCGACGATGCCGGGACAGGGCAGGCCGTTGAAGATGCCGTGTACCGGCTGGCCGCTGCGCAGCATCGCCGGCAAGCGGTCGTCCAAGGGATGGCGAATGGTTCTGACGGCCATGGGCTGCTCCAGCACGGGGTGGTTGCCATTGATCAGCTGCGCGAAACTGGCCGTGGTGTTGGCCAGCGCGTCCCGTGAAGTGTGTGGCAGTGGGAAATTGCGACGGTCGCAAGACAACGCAGCGCAAAGGCGCGCTCAGGATGGGACCCGGCCGCCAACCAGCATCGACGCGCCCTCGGCCATGGCAGCGAGTTTGGCGTAGACGATATCGGCGTCGACCGCACCGAAACCCGCAAAGGTGCCGAAGCCGCAGTCGCTGCCAGCCTGAACCCGCTCTGCGCCCACGATGTCGACGAAGCGTTGCAGCCTTTGCGCCACCAGCCGCGGGTGCTCGATGAAGTTGGTGGTGGTGTCGAGCACGCCGGGGATCAGCACCTTGTCTTGCGGGATCTGCGCGCGCATCTCGTGCATGGTTTCCCACTCATGCCCGTGGCGCGGGTTGGCGGT
>JBBSCV010000293.1:0-5396 GCA_038249925.1 Burkholderiales bacterium | reverse complement strand
GCCTGAGTTGCTGGGCGCGGTGATGGCGGGTTATGAAGTCATGATCCGTGTCGGCCGCGCCCTGGGGCCCACGCATTACCGGCTGTGGCACACGACGGCAACGGCGGGCTGTTTTGGCGCCGCAGCGGCTGCCGCGGCGGTGATGCGGCTGGACGACACCCAAACCGCACACGCCCTGGCGCTGGCCGGCAGCCGTGCTGGCGGGCTGTGGCAGGTGCGGCATGAAAGCTCGCTGGGCAAGGCCTGGCACACGGCCGGCGCCGCGCGCGACGGCCTGGCCGCTGCGCAGTTGGCGGCTTGCGGGCTGACCGGACCGCTGGCGGTGCTGGAGGGTCCGTCGGGCTGGTTTGCCGCCACCGCGCCCGACGCCTGCATCAGCGCCATCACCGAGCCCCGCGACGAACCGTGGATGTTCGACGTCAGCTTCAAGCCCTGGCCGGCCTGCCGCCACGCCCACCCGGCGATGGACGCGCTGCGCGAGGTGCTGGGCCAGACGCTGACGGATGCACTCCGGAGCCGCATGGATGACATCGAGCGCATCGACGTTTCCACCTACGACGACGCATTGCGCTTTTGCGACCGCGTGGCGCCGTTGGACGAAGCCCAGGCGCGCTTCTCGATTCAGCACGCGCTGGCCGCGATGCTGCGCTACGGTGAACCGCAATTGGCGCATTACAGCGGCCACGCGCTGGCCGACCCGGCGCTGGCGCAACTGCGCACCCGCATTCATCTGAAAGCCGATGCCGCCCTGCAGGCCCGCTATCCGGCGCACTACGGCGCCGCCGTGCGCATCACCTGGCGCGACGGCAGCAGCCACCAGGCCGAGCTGCACGACACCTATGGCGACCCCGCACGCCCGCTGCCCGCCGCGGCCCTGCACGCCAAGGCGCAGATGCTGATGCACGACGCCGGCTGGTCGGCCGCACGCATCGCTGCCGCGATATCGGCCTGCGCTGCGCTGCCCACCGCCACCAGTCTGGCGGCGTTCAACGCGGTGCTGCAACCGTGAATCTGGCAGCACGCCTGCTGGACCACGCGGAGGCGATTCGCTTCGACGCGCTGCCGCCTTCCGCGGTGCAAGCCGCCACGGTGTTCATCACCGACAGCGTCGGCGTCGGCCTGGCCGGCAGCCGCCACCCGCGGCTGGGGCAGGTCATCACCGCAGCGGCCGCCTGGGGCGATGGCCACGCCGCCCGCGATTGGGCCAGCGGCCGGCACTGGCCTGCATCCACGGCGGCCATGCTCAACGCCTACCAGATCCATAACCAGGAATTCGATTGCGTGCACGAACGCGCGGTGGTGCACCCGCTGGCCACCATCCTGCCGGCGCTGGTGGCGCAGGCCGAGCGCCAGAGTGCCGCGGGCCGGCCCGTCAGCGGTGCGGCGCTCATCGAAGCCCTGGTGCTGGCGGTCGATGTCGCCACCACCCTGGGCAGCGCGCAGACCGCGCCGATGCGCTTCTTCCGCCCCGCCATGTGCGGCGCGCTCGGCGCCAGCCTGGGCCTGGCCAAGCTGGCTGGTTGCAGCCGCACGCAAATGGCCAGCGCGCTGGGCATCGCCTACAGCCAGCTCGCCGGCACCATGCAGGCGCACACCGAAGGCTCGCCCATGCTGGCCTTGCAGGTGGGCCTGGCGTCGCGCGCGGCGGTGATGTCGCTGGACCTGGCCATGGCAGGCTTCAGTGGTCCGCACGATGTGCTGGAAGGGCCGTTCGGTTACTTCGATCTCTTCGATGCACCGCTGGCGCCGCGGCGCGAACAAGTGCAGTCGGAGTTCGCGCAGCTCGGTCGCCACTGGCGCATCACCGAACTCAGCCACAAGCCCTTTCCCACTGGCCGCGCGGCACACGGTGCGCTCGACGGCCTGGGCGCGTTGATGGCGATGCACGGCTTCACGGCCGAGCAGGTGCTGCGCGTGGAGCTGGCCGCGCCGCCGCTCATCCTGCGCCTGGTGGGCCGGCCTGCGCGCGAAGACATGGACGTGAACTACGCGCGGCTGTGCCTGGGCTACCTGGCCGCCACCTTCCTGCTGCGCGGCAGCGTCGGCCTGGGCGACTTCACGCCTGCAGCGTTGGCCGACCCGCAGCGCCAAGCCCTGGCCGCGCGCGTGTTTGCTGTGCCTGACGCGACCACCGACCCCAACGCCCTGGCGCCGCAATCGCTGCGGGTGGATCTCGTCGGCGGGCAACACCACCGCATCGACCTGCCCGCCGTGCTGGGCCACCCCGACCGGCCGCTGTCACCCATCGCGCAGCGCGCCAAGTTCGACGCCTGCTGCGTCCACGCCGGGCTCACAGCCAACGCGGCGGCACAGTTGGCCCAGACCTGCGCCGACCTGCCCGCACTGACCGACCTGCGCCCCTGGATCACCCTGATGCAATGCAACGCAAACCCCGCGCACTCACCGATCCAGCGATGAAACACCTCACCTATTACGAGAGCTTCGACGTGCGCCAGTTGCTGGCCGACTACCCGCTGGGCGATGCCTTTACGCAGCGGCTGGCGCACACCCCCCGCGACGAGCTTTTTGTGCTGCAGAACGCGCGCTTCATGAAGCTGATGGCGCGCGCCTGGCAGATCCCGTTCTACCAGCGGCACTGGGGCGCGAAGGGCCTCACGCCGGGCGACATCACCGGGCTGCAGGACATCGCCCGCCTGCCGCCTTTCGGCAAGCACGAGATCATGGACAGCGTGGCGCGGGTGCCGCCGCTGGGCGACTTCTCGGGCGCCGATGTGCCCATCGACGGCGCGCTGTGGCCGATGGTGCTGCACACCACCAGCGGCACCACGGGCCGGCCGCAGCCGCTGCTGTTTTCGCCCAAGAGCCGAGAGGTGCAAAGCCTGCTGCTGGCGCGCATCTACCGCATGCAGGGCCTGCAGCCGGGCGAGGTGGTGCACAGCGTCTATGGCCACGGCATGATCAACGGGGGCCACTATGTGCGCGAGGCGCTGCTGCACTACACCCACGCCTTGCTCATCACGCCGGGCACGGGTGTCGAGACACCCAGCGTGAAGCAGGTCGAGCTGATGCGCGACTTCGGCGTCAACGTGGTGGTGGGTTTTGCCGACTACATCAAGCGCCTGGCCGACGTGGCGCGTGAACAAGGCATCGCGCCCGGTCGCGACATCCCCGTGCGGCGCATCTGCGGCCACCTGGGTCGCGAGTCGCGCGAGACGCTGTCTGCCGCCTGGGGCGGCGCCGAGATGTTCGACTGGTACGGTGTGGGAGACACCGGCGCCGTGGCCGGCGAAGGCCCCGACCACGACGGCTTGTACGTGATGGAAGACGCCCAGTACGTGGAAGTCGCCGACGTCAACAGCGGCCTGCCCGTGGCCGACGGCCAGCCCGGCGACATGCTCGTCACCTGCCTGTACAAGGACGACATCTACCCCATCATCCGCTTCAACACGCATGACGTGACGCAGGTGCTGACCACGCCATCGCCGCTGGGCTGGACGCTCAAGCGCATCGCGGGTTTCCTGGGCCGCAGCGACAACATGGTGAAGATTCGCGGCATCAACATCTTCCCGCAGTCGCTGGCGCCCATTCTCGAAGAGCGGCCCGAATTCGCTGGCGAATTCATCTGCACCGCCGAGCGCGACGCCGCCGGGCGCGACGAACTGGTGGTGGCCATCGAAACCCGCGGCGCCGTGGACGCTGCGGCCACCGAGCCCTGGAAGGCGCTGCTCAAGCGCAAGCTGGGGGTTGAGGTGCGGGTCGAGCTGGTGGCGCCGAAAGCGCTGGCCGCGCTGACCGGCATCGAGACGCGGCAGAAACCCATTCGTTTGATCGACCGCCGCTTCAAATGATCCGCCCCGACCTTACCGAACAGATGCTGATGCTGGCGCGCGGCGATACGCGCAGCACTGTGATGACCGAACGCCTGCTGGCGCGCATCGAGCGCGAGAACCCGCGCCTGAACGCCTACCTGCACGTCGACGCCGAAGGCGCACGCCGCGCTGCTGCTGCGAGTGACGTGCGCCGTGTCGCCGGGCAAACGCTCGGCCCGCTGGACGGCCTGAGCGTGGCGCTGAAGGACAACATCGATGTCGCCGGCTTGCCGACCACCGCTGGCATGGCGACGCGGCGTGGTCGCATCGCGGCGAGCGATGCCTTCGTCGTGCAGCGTCTGCGCGCGGCGGGCGTGGTGATCCTGGGCAAGCTGAACATGCACGAGGCGGCGCTGGGCGCCACCAATCACAACCCGCACTACGGCCGCTGCGAACATCCGCAGCGCGCCGGCTTCACGCCCGGCGGCAGCAGCGGTGGCTCGGCGGCGGCAGTGGCCGCCGGGCTGTGCGGCTTCGCGCTCGGCACCGACACCATGGGCTCTGTGCGCATCCCCGCGGCCTATTGCGGTGTGGTCGGCTTCAAGGCCAGCTGGGGCCGCATCAGCACAGCTGGCAGCGTGGCCTGTTGCTGGGCGCTCGATCACATCGGCCCGCTGGTGGCCACGCAACGCGACCTGGCGCTGGTGCTGCCTGTGCTGGCCGCTTACGACGCGGCGTGTGCCGACGCGCGCGCGCTGCCAGACGCGCCGGCGCAGGCTGTACCGCGCCTCGTCGCTGCGGCCGATGTCGAGGCCGTGGGCGCCACACCGGCGGTGGCTGCGGCCTACCACTGCGCCCTGCAGGCGCTGCGCGCGCGCGGTGCTGCGGTCACCGAGATCTCGCTCGCCGGCTACGACTTCGGCCGCGCCCGCCGCGCCGGGTTGTTGATGGTGGAAGCCGACCTGTTGGTCGAGCATGCCGAAGACTGGCGCAGCCAGCCGCAGAATTTCTCGCCCGAACTCGCGCGCATGCTGGCCTGGGCGGAAAAGCAGCCAGCAGCAGCACTGGCCGCAGCGAAGCGCACGGTGGCTGGCGCTCATATCGAGGCCGCGCGCTGGTGGACGCATGGCGACGTGATGCTGCTGCCCACCGCGCCGCAGCAGGCCTTCGCTTTCGGCTCGCCGGTGCCGGCGAACCAGGCCGACTTCACGGCCCTGGCCAACATGGCCGGCCTGCCGGCGATGAGTGTGCCGCTGCCGGCGGCGCCCGGTGAATTGCCCATCGGTTTGCAATGCATCGCGCCAGTGGGCGCCGAGGCCACGCTGCTGGCGCTGAACCTGCACGGCATCTGCGCGACATGAAGCTCCAAGGCATCAAGGTGCTGGACCTGTCGCTGTTTCTGCCGGGCCCGCACCTGACGATGATGATGGCCGACCACGGTGCCGAGGTCATCAAGGTCGAGCCGCCCACCGGTGAGCCCGTGCGCCAGGTGGGCCTGCAGCAGCACGGCCACAGCGTGTGGTTCCGCAACACGCACCGCCACAAGCGCTGCATCGTGCTGAACCTCAAGCTCGACGCGGCGCGGCAAGCCTTTCTGACACTGGCGAAAACTGCCGATGTCGTCGT
>JBBSCV010000292.1:0-5437 GCA_038249925.1 Burkholderiales bacterium | reverse complement strand
ATGAAGTGCGTGTCCGCACGTCCCAGGCTCTGGCACCCCGCTGTTTGACCTTGCGGCCTATGGCCCGGTATATGTCGCGGGCTGTGGCCACCGACCAGGCGTTGCGCAATGGCAGCGCTCCAATGCCGCGCAACGCCGAGGCGTAATACGGTTCAGCGGCATCCACCAGGCGCGCTGCCACTGTGGCCAACGCTTCCCGAGATTCAGGTACGTGCAATGACTCGGGCGCGACCCCAGCCTCTTCCAGCCACGCAGCCGGAAGGTAGACGCGGCCGACTGCGGCATCATCGATGACATCGCGGGCAATGTTGCTGAGCTGAAACGCGATGCCGAGGTCGCGCGCGCCTGCGAGCACGGCCTCTCCGCGGGCGCCCATGACGCGCCCCATCATCAATCCGACAACGCCGGCGACCCTGTGGCAGTAGACCAGCGTGTCTTCCAGTGACTGGTAGCGAATCTGCTCGACGTCCATGCGAAAGCCAGCAAGATGTTCCTGCAGCAGTTCCGTGGGCAACTGGTGGCGTTGCACGACTTCGGCAAGGCCAATGAAGACGGGGTCCATGCTCGGGCGGCCTTCGCACGCCATCTTGGTTGCGTGTTCCAGAAGGCCCAACTTCTCGATGTCGTCGCAGCTGCCAGCTGCATCGACATCTGCGCATGCATGCGTGCGGTGACCCAGATGTTGCCCGTCGATCGTGTCGTCGCAGTGGCGGCACCACGCATAGAGCATCACGGTGCTTTCCCGCGTTGAAGCGTCGAGCAAACGGACGGCGGCGGTAAAGCTGCTGGACCCGGCCGCCATGGCCTGCGCGCCCCCCACCCCCGCCTTGAAGCGTTGCACTTCCCCCTGCTCCGTCCGTTGCCCTGTCGGCTGCCCGGTGCACAGCGACGGGACCACCGCGCGCTGAGTCATGCCGCGTCCTCCAGCATCAGCGAGGCCGTTGCCTTGGCCGAGCCGATCACGCCGGGCACGCCAGCGCCTGGGTGCGTACCCGCGCCAGTCAGGTACAGGTTCGAAACCACGGCGTCGCGGTTGTGAGGCCGGAACCAGGCACTTTGCGTCAGCACGGGCTCGAGCGAGAAGGCCGATCCGAGATGCGCGCCGAGCTCGTCGCGGAAATCGCTGGGGGTGAAGATGCGGCTCGTCACCAGGTCTTGGCGCAGGTTGGGGATATAGCGCTTTTCAAGGTAGTCGAACACCCGTTCGCGGTAGAGCGGACCTTCCACGGTCCAATCGACAGAAGCGTGGCCCAGGTGCGGCACTGGTGCCAGCACATAGTGGCTGCCGCAGCCGGGCGGCGCGAGCGAAGGGTCGGTTGCGCACGGTGAGTGCAGATACAGCGCAAAGTCTTCGGGCAACGGACCCGCAAAGATTTCGTTGATCAAGTCGCGGTAGCGGGCGCCGAAGCACACCGTGTGGTGTTGCAGGTGCGTGTGACGCTTTCGCAAGCCAAAGTGAATGACGATCAGCGACATGCTGAAGCGCTTTCTCTTGAGCTTGTGCGCCTGTGCGACGCCGCGGGCCTCATGCCCCAGAAGCCGGTCGTAGGTGTGAACAACGTCTGCGTTCGAAGCCACGCGGTCGGCCAGCAACTGCTCGCCGTCCTGCAGCGTGACGCCCGTGGCGCGCCCTTCGGACAGTTCGATGCGTTCGACTTTGGCGTTCAGCCGCACGATGCCCCCCAGGTCGGTGAAAAGCCGCACCAGGGCCGACACCAGCGCGCCCGTTCCGCCTCGGGGGAACCAGACCCCCCAGCGCCTTTCCAGCGCGTGGATCAGCGCATAGATGGACGAAGTCTCGAACGGGTTTCCTCCCACCAGCAGCGAGTGAAACGAGAACACCTGTCGCAATTCTTCGTTTCGAATGAACTTCGACACCATGTCGTAGACGCTGCGCCAGGCCTGCAGCTTGGCCAATTGCGGGCCGGCCTGCACCATGCTTCGAAAACTCAAGAAGGGCACGCTGCCCAGCTTCACATAGCCTTCGTCGAAGACCGCTTTCGAATACGCCAGAAAGCGCTGGTAACCGGCCACATCGGCTGGGTCTCGCAAGCGAATCTGCGCGTCCAGCGCGCCCTGTTCGTTGGCGTAGTCGAAATGCGACCCGTCTTCCCAGCAAAGCCTGTAGAACGGGGTTACGGGCAGCAGTTCGATGTAGTCCTCCAGGCGCCTGCCGGCCACGGTAAACAGCTCTTCCAGGGAAGAGGGGTCGGTCATGACGGTGGGGCCGGCATCGAAGGTGAAGCCGTCTTGCTGATAGACATAAGCCCTTCCGCCCGGCTTGTCGCGGCCTTCCAGCAAGGTGGTTTGTATGCCGGCCGCCTGCAACCGAATCGCCAGCGCAATGCCGCCAAAACCGGCACCGATGACGATGGCGGTGCTGCCACCGTTGATCTGTGAAGCAGCATGGCTCATGGCGCATTCCCTCGCGCCATGAGCGCATCGCGTGTCGTCAGCGCGGCGCGCACGCCGGCCCAGAACGGCACCGGCGGCTTGCCGGACACGATGCGCAGCTTGTCGTCGGCCCGCAGGCGCGCCCCATAGAAGCGCACGATCAGCGGTTCGCGCAAGCGATAGAAGCGCTGCATGACCTTCCAGCGCAGGGGCGGCGTTGCGGCCAGAAACAACATGCGGTTGAGCAGGCGAAAGAAGCCGCGTGCACGCCATCGCGCGATGGCGTAGTGCCGTACGCTCTGGAACAGCGCTTCGCTCGACAGGTCGGGCAGGCCTGCCACCATGTCTGCCATCGCCACCGCGTCAGGCAGAGAATAGCCGGTGGTGGGATGGAAAAGGCCTGCCGACATGCCCGACTGCGGCACCCCTTTCTTGTCGCGCCAGAAAGCGTGCGGGTCGCCGGCCAGGATGATCGGCAGCACGCCGTTTTCCTCGCGCATCACTTCGGCAATCTGCCAGCCCTGAGCGCTGGCGTAGTCGGCAATGTGGCCGCGCAGCTTCTCTGTATCGACCTGGTCGCCGTTGGCGTAGAAGGTGTCTTCTATCAGCAAGGTCGTCGCCGACAGCGGCAGCACGTACACGAAGCGGTAGCCGTCGAACTGGCGCACGCTGGCGTCCATCAGGATGGGCGCGTTCAGGCCATGTGGCGCAGCCAGCCGTACTTCCTGGCCCAGAAACTTCTGGAAGCCCAGGCACAGGTGGGGGCTGGACCGCACGCCGCGCCCGTCGATGACGGCATGCGCCCGAAGCACGCGGCCATCAGCCAACGTCACCTGCTGAGGCTCGACCCGATCGACGTCGACACCCATCAGTGCCCGATGACCCAACTCTGCAGACAGAACCGCATGAAAACGCTCTGACGTGATGCTGGCATAGCCGCCAGACAGCCGCCGCCGGTGGGCAGGAAAGATGACCTCGTGTGCCGACCATTCGTGCGTGATCAGCGGCGCCATCCACGCCCGCTGTGCGGCTGTCACATCCGTGGTGTGAAACGACCAGGTGTGGTTGCCGCCCAGTCGGGTGTCGCGTTCCAGCACCAGCAGCCGGCATTGCGGCTGGGTCATGCGCAGGCGCCAGGCAATCAGCCCGTTCGCGAGTCCTCCGCCGACCAGGATGAGGTCGGCGTCCACTTCGTTGCTGGGCCCGGGGTCAAGTGGCATAGGTGGCTTTCTCGGCTACGGTTTGTGACGTACGCAGGCGTTGAGGCAAACACAGTGCCTTCTCGATGGCATCCGCGGCGGCGCGCGTGCCGCCAGCGGCAGCCACCGACGCACTGAGCACCGCCGCACGGTCGCGGAACGTTGGTTCGCCCAGCAGACGCTGCAAGGCTTGCGCAATCGATGCCGAAGTTGCAAACGCCGGCAGCATGCTCAGCCCGACGCCTGCGTGCACGGCGCGGGCCGCCACACCCGGCTGGTCGAATGCAATCGGCAACGCCAGCACGGGTGTGCCGGCTTCCAGAGCATCCAGCACGGTGTTGAGGCCCGCATGCGTGACGCACACATCGGCCCGAGCAAGGGCCGCACGCTGCGGCGCGAAGTCGGTAACCCATGTGGCGCCAGCGCGTTCGAGCGCGTTGCACTGCGCTTTGTTCAAGCGCGCGCAGTGCGCTATCAACAAGCGCGCATCTATGGCACGACAAGCCAGCGCAATGCGCTTGAAGAGCCCGAAGCGCCAACCTTGCAACGTGCCCAGAGACGCAAACACGAACGGCTTCGAATCGCGCTGCGCCAGGCAGCACAGACCGTCTGCCAGATCATCGGGGTGCTGCTGCCGCAAGGGGCCCACATGCCGAAGCTGCCGCGGCGCCTGTGCGCGCGGAAAATCGAATTCGGCAGTCGTCTGGCTCAGCTGAAGCCAGGGTGAAAGGCCATCGACGAGCGACGTGCGCGAACGGGCGCCCAGCATGGCACAAAGTTTCTTCATCCTTGCGGCGTGCGGGCCCATCAGCCAGTCGTAAATTCGCTCGCTCACGGCGTTGCGGTGCAGCGCGCGTGTGTCTGTTGCCAGCCCCCAGTGCGTGACCGGCAGCGGAACAGACGGCTCGCGCGCCAATGGCAACGCGCAGGCCACGGAGATCCATGGCAGACCGAGTGCATCGCCGAGCAAAGCGCCAGCCGCTTCCATCTCGTCCACGATCAGCACGTCTGCGCAGATTTGCCGCAAGATTTGCCGCCCTTCGTCGCAGAGCGTCTCGCTGTGGTCGCCCATGTCTTGAATCACGCGGCGCAGGCCCCAGGGGCTACCTGGGCGGGCCGCGCGGTTCACCATGCTTTGCGTCCAATCTGTCGGCCAGCGCGTGCGCCCGACTTCGCAGCGTCTTATTCGCTGGTCAACGATCTGCCGCAGCACCCCCGCTGGCCCCACCCACGAAACGGAGTGACCGCGGTCGATCAAGGCACAGGCAAGTGCTTCATGCGCCCGCACATGGCTCGGAAAAGGCACAGAGATGATGGCGAAATGAACCATGGACTGCTGGGAACCCGCCTGTGGAAATGCCAGACGAACCCCCGGAAGGCGCGCCGTTTGCTGGGAATGGCAAATGGAATACCCGTCCAATGCCACCCTAGACGCCACACGCAGGGTGTGCGCTGGATTCAGCAGCGATCTTCCTGTCTCCAGAGAGCTTGCCGCCATGTTCGACATCGTGGAGGCGCGTCTGCAGGCCTTGTTGCCTTTACCGCGTGACGCGAACGACAGCGTGACACTGGCATTGCGCGCAGCCGTGCTGTCGCCGGGCAAACGCGTTCGACCTTTGCTGATGCTGGCTGCAGTGCGCTCGTTGCGGCTGGACCCGCTGCCGTTTGCCGACGTGGCATGCACTCTCGAACTCGGGCATGCAGCGTCGTTGGCCCTGGACGACCTGCCCTGCATGGATCACGCCATCACGCGGCGCGGGCGGCCCGCCTTGCACCGCGAGTTCGGGGAAGACGTCGCGGTGCTGGCTGCCATTGCACTGCTCAGTCTGGCCTATCGCATCGTT
>JBBSCV010000291.1:0-5503 GCA_038249925.1 Burkholderiales bacterium | reverse complement strand
GTGAAGCGCAAGCTGTTGGCCGTGGCGGGGTCGAAAGTGAAGACGCGGGTGCCGCTGGCCTGCACCACGCCGTTGATCGACCGTGCCGCAAAGCCCGCCGCCGGTGACGTGGGCCCGGACACGGTGTTGGCGAAGACGAAGTCGGCTCCGAATTCGGCGTTGCCTGGCAATTGCCCCACGCGTATGGCGCTGCGCAACACGCTGTCATAGGTCACCAGCGTGGCGTCACCGAAGAAGCGCGCGCCGTACCCTTCGGCGAAGACGAAGCGGCTGCGGCTTTCGCTGCGCGTGAAGTCAAGGCGGGCAGCGTCGGCCAGGCCCATCGAGAAACCACCCGCGCCGGCTGTGTAGAGCACGGTGCCGGTTTCGTTGATCATCTGCAGCGAGTACACCGGGCTGGCGGTGTCAAGTCCGCTGATGCGCCACAGCAGATGTACCCCTGCAGAACCCGTCAATACGGTCGAGAAGCTGCCTGCGAGCGGCCCCGTGTCGATCACGCTGAAGGCGTTGGGCACGGCCTTCGGCAGGCGCAAGGTCTGCACTGTGGTGGCGGTCAGCACGGTGGCGTAAAGCACCTCGGTGCCCATGCCCGACAAACTGATCTGGCCGTTACCGGTACCCAGTTGCGTGGCCAGCGGCGCGGCGCGGCTGATGCGCTGCACGCCCCAGGTGGGGCTGGCCGCACTGCCGCTGTTGCGGAAGGCAAAGTAGTTCTGTGCGTCGAAGCCTGTGCCCTGCCAGCCCGTGGTGTTGACCGCGGGCAGGCGGGTTTCAATGACGCTGCCATTGGCGCCGATGTCGAGCACGCTCAAGCCCCCCGCTGACTCCACGAGTGCCGAGCGATGGGTGGCCAGCACGACGCGCTGCACGGGGTCGTTCGCAGCGCGATAGCCGATGGGCGCTTGCGGCGCTGACCACAGCTGCACCGCCGTGGGCAGCAACCAGGCGCGCGGCGCCAGTGTCGCCGGGTCGCGCACGGCAGCCAGGGGCGTGCCGCCCGTGAGTGGTGTGTAGATCACGCCATTCGCGGCCTGCAACTGCACTTCGGCGCGGCCATCGTCGGCGGTGTCGCACAGGCCATCGATGCCGGCGCTCGAAACGACGAAGCGCGACTGTTCTGGCGTCGCGTGGTCCACCGCCTCCAGCACAAAACGGCAGGCCGAAGTGGTCTGGGCGCGCTGCACACGGCTTGCCGGTGCGCTGCCATTGGCACGCAGGGGCACCCGGCGTACATCGCCGCCAACGATGTAGACCAGGGCGTAAGGCTCGAGCGCGCCGGTCTGCAGCGTGGTGGCGTCCACGGTGGCCGAAGACACCAGCTTGGCGTCGGTGACGGCGGCGCTGGCGGCCTCGATGGGCACCTCGGTCGTGCTGTCCTGGGGATGAATGAGCGAAAGCGCGAACTTCAGGTCTGCGGTGCTTCCTTCGGCCTTCAGCAGCCAGGCATAGGTGCCGCTGGTGGGCGTGGCCGGCGCCGCCGGTGGTGCCGCGGCGCCGGAGTCACCGCCGCCGCCGCAGGCCGCAAGCGAGAGCGTTGCGCAGCCCACGAGCGTGCGCAGGCAGATCGAACTTGGGTTCATGGTTCACCTTCAATGGGCTTGAACGGATGGCTGCAGTGCTGCGCTTTTACGCACCTCGGCGCACCTTCGCGCACCTTCGAGCACCTTTTGAGCAGGGCTCCTCCGCCAGATGCACTGCAGCCTAGTGCCGTCTTGTGACAGCTGTGCCGGGCCCGCGCAACCAATGGACTCAGGCACGCGCCAACGCCAGCCCCGGCAGCTGCGCGGGCGCCTGGATTGCCGCGCGGGCGCTGCTGCCAGCGGCCCGGCCCGGCCCACCGAAGCGCACGCCGGCCATGCCCAGCAAACCCACCACCAAGAGCCACAGCGCCCCGGGCAGCGGCACGGGGGCAGCCGTACCTTCGGCCAGGCTCAGCAGGGAAACGCTACTTTCCAGAGCCACGAAACGATCGCCTTGCTGCTGCGCGCGCATGGTGGTGATGAAGGTCCACAGGCTCAGCGTGCTGGCCGTGGGCACGGCCGACGAGCCGACCGATGCCGCGGTGGCTTGAAGATCGGCCGTCATGGGCTGTGGTCCTGCAGCCAGGGCAAAGGCGCGGCTGCCGTCACCGGCCGTGATGGCCAGCCACGCGGCCACAGGGTCGGCTTCGCTGCTGGCGGCGCCCGCTGGCGCGTCGGTTTGCGCCAGCGAGGCTTCCACCAGCGCGGCTTGCACCGGCGCGTTGTGCATGCAGGCCGCAATCAGGCCGGCGGCGAGCAGTTGTGATGTTCGGTTCATGGCATGTCCTTGGGTGGGTTCAGCTGTTGCCAGGGGCGACCAGCGTTGCCGTGCTGGCTGATTGCGCGGCATAGCTGGTCAGTGTGGCCAGCGCGTTGCGCCGGCGGGGGTGTTGGTCTTCAACGCGGTGCAAAAGGGCTTCTTCAAGCAGCGCGATCGCTTCCTGGTTCACCGAGCGGTGGTTCTGCGAGGCCTCTCTGGCAATAAGTTCCTTGATGACCAAGGGCATGCGCTTGATGAACAAGTCGTCGTTCAAATGGGTTCTCCTGTGGTGTTGGTATGCCGCTATTGAACCTGCGTGTCGTGACCTTCTTGCATGCGTTCCGTAGCTACTTAGGCCTAACAAAGCAGCGTGGCGACGCCTTTGCGACTAATGTTCTGGAGGCTGTGCGGCGGCGTTGGAGTGCCTTTTCGGCATCAATGCCTCGCGCAATGCCTCGCGCTCTGCCGATAGCAGGGTTCGCGTGGAAGTGGTGGACCCGGGTGGCCGAACGCGCCGCGGTGGGCAACGTCAGCCTCGCGTCGATGCGCAGCATCGGCAACGCCGTCTCGGGCGCGCGTGGTCGTCATTCGTGACGTCTTCGGCGACGTCATCGGCGACGGCGGCATTGTTGCCGCGGGGAACCTGAGCGATTGCAGCCTTGGCGGCAACCGCAACCGCAACCGCTGCGGCTACACCACGGGCAGTGGCGGCGACGGCATGCTGGACGTGGACGTGGACAGGGACGTAGACGTAGCTGGGGAGCCTGCCGCCTCCGCTGGAGGCGTCAACACCGGACCCGCTCGCGACTGATGCGCTGAACGCTGCGGTGGGGCATGGCACCCCGCAGCCGCGCAGAACGCGCGATCGTCAGGAAGGAACTTCAAATCGAGGCCTCGATGTACACGTGTCTACAGATCTTGTCGGTGTCGGTTTTCGAGAAAACCCAGCTTTCGTGCGCCTTCCTGGGCGACAAGTCCACATCTGAACAGACCGACGACGCTAAGCAGTTGAATTTGTTCAACTTTTAACCGGACAGTAGTGATTTCCTATCCTCCTGCACCAGGCCGCGCACCTCGGGCGTGGTGTCGATCTTGCTGGTGCCGGCGCGGTTGCCGCAGGCACCGGCCAGGGCAATGATTCCGCACTTGCGGACCTGGCGCTGCCAGCGCTCGATGCTGCTGTCGCTGGTGCGGGGCACTTGGGCGCGCACGGCCTCGGGCACGCTCAGCTCACCGTTGTTGTAGCGCTGCGCAAACAGTAGCCGGGCTGCAGCGGTGGGCAGCGTCACCGTCAGGGCAGACTGCTCAAAGGCCCGCACGACGGCCAGGCGCCCTTCTATGCGCAGCTGTGATGCTGCGTCCATCTCGCCGGCCTGGCGCAGTGCCAACTAGCCCACGTTGGCCGCGGCGCGCGCTTCCAGGCTGAAGCGCAGCGCCAGGCGCGAAGCCTCGGCGGCGCCGGCCTGCGCTGCCGCCCGCGACTCTGGCGTGGCGTCGGCATCGGACCCCTTCCACTTCAGCTTGGCGCGGAGCACGGCGGGCAGTTGGGCCACGATGTACGGCCGCCGCGTGCCGCCCCGGTCGGCTTCTTCGCTGTAGGCCCAGCCCTCCACATCGGCGATGAGCTGCGCCGTTCTCTTGGATATGCCCATTTCGTCGGCAATCTGCGCGGCGGTGACGGTGGGGCTCATGCGGCACCGCCTTTCTTCTTCAGCGGCGGCAGGGCCACGCCGGCGGCAGTCACCGCGGGGTGGTGCGCCGTCGGGTGCTGGCCGGCCAGGATGCGGCGGGCGGTGTTCTCTGTGAGGCCTGCCTTCTTGGCCGCAGCACGCTGACTGTCGCCCAGGCGAACAAAGCGCGCCAGGCCCACCACCTGGTGCGGCTTTACATCAGTGATCCCTCCCGCGGCCTGCAGGCGCCTGGCCGTCAATCTGCGCCTGCACTGCCGGCGGGTTGGCAAAGGGCCACGTGCTGCCAAGGCTCGGCGCCCCGGCCAGGGCTGCGGCCAGCTCTGCACTGGCAGCCGCCAACACGGGCGGCACGCCAGCAGTAGGCGGCGCGGGCGGCGGCGGTGCGTTGCCGAAGATGGGGCAGGCCACTGGCTGCAGCGCCAGCGGCGGCAGCGCGTCACACGCGGCCTTCAGTTCGGCCAGTGCCTTGACCATGCCGCCACTGCCGGGCCTAGGGGTGCGCGCTGGCTTCATGCAGACTTGCCAACAGTGCGCAAACGGCCTTCAGGGCGGCTTTGTGGGCGCCCCTCAATCACGCCCAGCTTCAGAACTCTAGATGCCGCTGGCGACTTTGGCGGCGATGACTTTCGGCAGAAATGCTTCGGCGGTGCTGGCGCGCTCGAGCACACGGGCGGAAAAGGACACGAGTCCGTCGATCGCACAGCGTAAGGGGCAGGGACCTTCGCCTGTTGAACTCGGACTGACAGGAGTGCGATTGGTCTGCGAGGCCTGTTTCAACCAGATGCTCCATTCGTCGTGCCGAGGTGCATTCCAGTGGTGCACCGGGTGCTGTCGGTGGCGGCTGACCAGTGAATTCGGAGTCTTGGCCACATGCGGGTCATCGCGGCGCGAAAGCACTGTCGGCACCAGTAGGTGGATTGCAGCGGCTTGCAGACGCTCATAGATGCGGCCTGCGAAACTCCCCGTCGACGAGCTTTCGAATGTCAGCTCCTCAGGCCAGCGAAAGTACGCAACCGATCCACAGCCGTCGTTGGGATTCCAGACTGGGTGGTCCGAAAGCAGCCGCTCGAGCAGTGTCCGCGCCGAACAGGATGCTTGTGGCTTGCGAGTTACGACCCGG
The DNA here is from genome assembly GCA_038249925.1 of Burkholderiales bacterium. Classification (GTDB taxonomy): domain Bacteria; phylum Pseudomonadota; class Gammaproteobacteria; order Burkholderiales; family Burkholderiaceae_C; genus Rubrivivax. The sequence continues at coordinate 412 of JBBSCV010000291.1, read as the reverse complement.
CGCAACACTGACTTCAGTGCGGCATCAGCTGGCACAGGCTGGTGGTCAGCATCCGTCTCCATGAGGTGCACCGAGGCCTAAATTCGGCATCATTGTAGAATGTTGCGATGCAGCATGACCGCCGGAGCCGTGAACTGAACGCCGGCCATCCCTGCCCTCAACACGCAAAACGATTGCGATGTCCCGACCCCGCAAGACCATCAGCAGGACACCGCCCAAAGTGATCGGGCAGGCTCCCGTCGCCCCGCAACCGTCGCGCCGGCGCGCGCCCAGCACCGGCAGGCGTGAACGGCTGCCGCTGGACCTGGCGCTGCAAGGCGGTGGCTCCCACGGCGCCTACACATGGGGTGTGCTGGAGCGGCTGCTGCAGGAAGAGAGGCTGGAGATCGCTGGCATCAGCGGCACCAGCGCC
>JBBSCV010000290.1:0-5574 GCA_038249925.1 Burkholderiales bacterium | reverse complement strand
CGCCCAGGCTGGTGGTGAAGACGATGCGGCCGGGGTGGCGCGCGGCGGCGTCTTGCAGCAGCGCCACTGTCTGCGCCACACGCTCGTCGTGGCCCGGAGTGGCCCGGGCGTACAGGGCGACGGCGCTCACGAATGGACGCCAGCGCCGGCGCGCTCGGGGGGCACGGTCTGGTAGTGCGTGTCGAAGTAGCCAAGCGCGCGCTGCGCGGACGCGAGCTTCTGGTCGGCGCGCATCTGTACGCCCGTGAAACCGCAGCGGCGCAGCAGCGGCAGCATGTCGGCCAGCACATCGCCCGTGGCGACGATGCCACCTGCGTAACGCACCCGCCCGCGCAGCAGCACCGCTTGCGAATAGGCGCGGCCGTCAGTCCACTTCGGAAAGTGCAGCTGCACCGTGCTGTGCTGTGCCAACGTGGCGCCGAGGCTCAGCACGTCGGCGGTGTTGTCCAGCACCAGCGTGTCGCCCGGCAGGATGTGGTCGATGGCCAGGAAGATCATGGTGAGACCTTTCGTGTCAGGCCGGGACAGATGCCGTTGTGCGGCGCACAGCATCGGCGGCGTGGCGGAAGGGCAGGGTGCCCAGACGGCGTGCGGTCTCGATGAAACGTTCACCGCGCTCGCGTTCACGCAGGTAGGTGCCCACGACGGCCTCGATGACATCGGGCACCTCTTCGGCCGCGAAGCTGGGGCCGATGACCTTGCCGGCCACGGCGCTGCCACTCAGAGTGCTGCCATCGGCGCCGGCCACCGTCACCTGGTACCACTCGCTGCCGTCCTTGTCGACGCCCAGAATGCCGATGTGGCCGCTGTGGTGGTGGCCGCAGCTGTTGATGCAGCCGCTGATGTGCAGGTCGATGTCGCCGATGTCGTGCAGCTCGTCCAGGTCGTCGAAGCGTTCGGTGATGGCGGCAGCCACCGGGATGCTGCGCGCATTGGCCAGCGCGCAGAGGTCGCCGCCGGGGCAGGCAATCATGTCGGTCAGCAGGCCGATGTTGGGGGTGGCGAAGCCCGCCTCGCGTGCCGCCAGCCACAGCATGCGCAAATCGTTCGCAGGCACCCAGGGCAGCAGCAGGTTCTGCTCGTGCGTGACACGCAGCTCGCCCTGGCTGAAACGTTCGGCCAGCTCGGCCGCGGCGTCCATCTGCGCGGCCGTGACATCGCCGGGTGGCAGGCCGGCGCGCTTCAGTGACAGCGTCACGGCGCGGTAGCCGGGCAGTTTGTGCAGCTGCACATTGCGCTGCAGCCAGCGCGTGTAGGCGGGCAGGGGTTCGGCGAAGGTGCCGACGGGTTCTGGTAGCAGTGCCTCGGCCGTGCCCTGCACGGGGCTCACGAAGCTGGCCGCGACGCGGTCGAGTTCAGCCTGCGGGATGAGCGTCGTGCCCGGGTCTGCCAGCAGGGCTTCGAATTCGCGCTGCACGGCATCGACGAACTTCTGGCCCTCGGCCTTGACCAGGATCTTGATGCGCGCCTTGTACATGTTGTCGCGCCGGCCGTAGAGGTTGTAGACGCGCACCACGGCCTCGATGTACACAAGGATCTGCAGCCAGGGCACGAACGCGCTGAACTCGCTGGCGATGACCGGCGTGCGGCCCATGCCACCGCCCACCGCGACGCGAAAACCCACCTCGCCGGCTTCGTTCTTCACCAGCTTCAGCCCGATGTCGTGCCAGCCCGTGGCTGCGCGGTCTTCCAGCGCGCCCGTCACGGCAATCTTGAACTTGCGCGGCAGGAAGGCGAATTCCGGGTGCAGCGTGCTCCACTGGCGCAAGATTTCGCAGTAGGGCCGCGGGTCGACCACTTCGTCGGGTGCGATGCCTGCCAGCGCGTCGGTGGTGATGTTGCGGATGCAGTTGCCGCTGGTCTGGATGCCGTGCATGTCCACTTCCGCCAGCAGGTCCATCACGTCGGCGCTGTGCGTCAGTGGTATCCAGTTGAACTGCAGGTTCTGGCGCGTGGTGAAGTGGCCAAAACCTCCCACGCTCGCGCCTCGCTGGCCCGGCTTTCCTTCGTCCTGCAGGTCGTGTTCGCGCGCGATCTTGGCCAGCTGGCGCAGCTGTCGGCTGCTCAGTTCGCCGTACGGCACCGCCACACGCAGCATGGGCGCATGGCGCTGCACATACCAGCCGTTTTGCAGGCGCAGCGGTCGGAATTCCTCGTCGGCAAGCTCGCCGGAGAGATTCCTCTGCAACTGGTCGCGGTACTGGGCGGCGCGGCTGCGCACGAATCGGCGGTCGAAGTCGGTGTAGGCGTACATGGTGTGTTCAGGTCAGGACCTTGAGCCCGGCGCCCAGCAGCGAAGCGCAGAGCAACCCACGCACCAGGCCCTCAGGCATGGTGCGCGTGAGGTGGGAACCCAGCCAGATGCCGGGCAGCGAGCCCACGAGCAGGGCGCCGAGCAGCGCCCAGTTCACCAGCCCCAGCGTGGCGTAGCCGATGCCGGCAATCAGCGTCAGCGGCACGGCGTGCGCAATGTCGGTGCCGACCACCTGGTGTGCCGGCAGGCGGGGGTAGAGCAGAAGCAAGATCGTGGCGCCTATGGCGCCTGCGCCTATGGAGCTGAGAGACACCATCACCCCCAGCAGCGCACCACTGGCCACGGTGCATGCGTCACGCTGGCGCGGCGTGAATGCGCCCTCCAGCCGCAGGCCCAACGCCTGCCACTTGCGGCGGAAGGCGACGCACAACGCAGTGAGCAGCAGCGCCACGCCCAGGGTGACCGTCAGCAGCTGCGACCAGCCCTGGTCGACGCCCTTGGTGATGCCTGTGAGATGCATCAGCGCCACCATGGCCAGCGTGGCGGGGACGCTGCCGCACAGCATCAACACCGTGATGCGGGTGTCGACATGCCCAAGGCGCCAATGGACCCAGCTGCCACCCGACTTCGTGAGCGCCGCAAACCACAGGTCGGTGCCGATGGCCAGCCCCGGGCTCAGCTTGAACACGCCCATCAACAGCGGCGTCATCAGCGAGCCACCGCCCACGCCTGTCATGCCGACGATGGCGCCGACGCCGAAACCGGCAAGGATGGCAAGTGGGTCCATGGGAGCAAGGGAAGCTGAAGCGCCAGAGCGGAAGCCGCAGACTCTAGTAATCCCTGATATTTCTTGGAACTACAAAAATGTGCATTGCTTATGTCTTTGTAATCTATGAAGAGGCGACAACCTAGAATCGCGGACATGAACTTCAGAGCCCACTGCCGCGCGCCATTGCTCGCCGTCCTGTCTGGCCTGCTGGCAGCGTGCCAGACCTTGGCCCCCGTACCGCCCGCCGTTCAGCCCTTGCCGCCCCCGCCGGGGGCTTCGGCGCAGACACCGGGTGCGACCGCTCCGCCCGCGACCGCACTCCCCGCCGCCGCTGCTGCGGTGCGCGCGCCGCGCCTCGGGCTGGCGCTGGGCGGCGGCGCGGCGCGTGGTTTTGCCCACATCGGCGTCATCCAGGTGCTGGAAGAGAACGGCATCAAGGCCGATCTCGTGGTGGGCACCTCGGCCGGTAGCCTGGTGGCGGCGCTCTACGCCTCGGGCCGCACCGGGCTGGACATGGGCACGCTGGCGCAGACGATGGACGAAGGCGCCATCACCGACTGGGCCTTCCCCACACGGGGCCTCATCCGCGGCGAGGCGCTGGCACGCTATGTGACCGAGCAAACCCGCGGTCTGAGCATCGAGCAGATGAAGATGCCGCTGGGCATCGTCGCCACCGATCTGGACAGCGGCGCCGGGGTGCTCTTCAGGCGCGGCGACACCGGCGTGGCGGTGCGAGCCAGCAGCGCGGTGCCGGCGGTTTTCCAGCCTGTGAAGATTGGCACACGCGAATATGTCGACGGCGGCCTGGTGTCACCGGTTCCTGTGCGCTATGCGCGCCAGATGGGCGCCGACCTGGTGCTGGCGGTGGACATCTCGAACCCGCCCGACGGCGCGGTGACCAGCGACCTGATGAAGATGCTGCTGCAGACGTTCGCCATCATGAGCCGCAGCATCAACCAGTTCGAATTGCGCGAGGCCGACTTCGTGCTTCGCCCGGCACTGGTGGGCGTGTCTAGCGCCGACTTCACGGCACGGCGCCGCGCCATCATCGCCGGGCGTGAGGCTGCACTGAAGGTTCTGCCTGAACTGCGGGCGCGCATCGCAGCCTGGACGCAGCGCGGCGGCGCGCCGCAGTGACGCGGGCGCCCAGGCGGGCGCACAAAAAAGAAAGGGCCCGGCGTTGCCACCGGGCCCAAAACAACCTTCCACACGAGAGACCTGGGGTTAGAAGTCCCCCAGGCTCACGGTAGAGCGGGGTGCGCCGCAAGAAGTTCCGCGAACGTGCACCCGCTTTGAAATCACGCGGCCCGCTTGCCCTTGGCGGCGGTCTGCGTGGCCTTCACGGCGCTGTTGGTCAGCGTGGTGAAGTTGGCCTCGGCCACTTCGGTGGCTTGCTTGGCAGCCTTCTGCACGGTCTCGAGCGCGTTGTTGGCGGCGGTCACGGCCGACTTCATCATCGCCACGGCGCTTTCCGAACCCGCAGGTGCGTTCTTCATGGCGGTGTCCACCAGGGCCAGCACCTTCTTCTGGCTGTCAGCCATGTGGACTTCGGCGGCCCGACTGGCTTCGGCATTGGCACCAGCGACGATGTCGTAGACGTGGCGGCTGTAGCTGGCGGCCTTCTCGGCAGCGGGCTGCAGCAGGCTGGCCTGCAGGCTCATCAGCTCTTGCACGTCCTTCACCGCCATCGCGGCTTGGGCGGTTTCCGCGGCTTCCGTCAGCGTGGTCTTGGCGACCTGCATGTTGAGTTCGACAAGCTTCTCGATGCCTTCGAAGGCTTTCTGGGTCAACCCAAACAGCGTCTCGAAAGAGGCCTTCTGGGCGGCGATGAACTGGTCAGGGGTGAAATTCGTGGTCATGGTGTGCTCCAAAAAAGTGAGGTGGGAAACCTTGCCGCGCTGAAACTGCCTGAATTGCTGCGCTGCAACATGGCTGAAGTATAAAGCCCGGACGGCTCAATGCAAGCCATTTTTGCTGCGCTGCAACATTCTAGGGATCGCTTCCTAAAATCCGTCGCCGTGCGTGCCTTCCATTCCGACCAGTTCGTGCTGCCGCTTCCCCAGGGGCACAGCTTTCCCATGCCCAAGTACCGGCTGCTGCGTGAGGCGGTCGAATCCACCCTGCCTGGTGTGCGCCTGAGCGAGGCCCTGCCGGCCAGCGACGGTGAACTGGCGCTTGTGCACGAACCCGCCTGGATCAGCGCCGTCGTCGAAGGCCAGACCACGGCGGCGCAGCAGCGCGAGATCGGCTTTCCGTGGTCAGAGCGCATGGTGGAACGCTCGCGGCGTTCGGTGGGCGCCACCATCGGGGCCGCGCGCACGGCGCTGTTCGGCTTCGACGGCGGCGCGCCCGAAGGGGTGGCCGCCAACCTGGCCGGTGGCACCCACCATGCGTACGCTCACAAGGGCTCGGGGTATTGCGTCTTCAACGATGTGGCGGTGGCGGCGCGGCTGATGCAGGCCGAGTGGCATCGACACCGTCGGCACCGAAGCGGCCCGGGCCGGTTGTTGCGCGTGATCGTCATCGACCTCGACGTGCACCAGGGCAACGG
>JBBSCV010000289.1:0-5584 GCA_038249925.1 Burkholderiales bacterium | reverse complement strand
CCTGGTGCGTGCCGACCAGGGCGAGATCTCGATCGACGGCCAGCCGGTGCAGGGCTTGCCCATCCACCGCCGTTCGCGGCTGGGCCTGAGCTACCTGCCGCAAGAGGCGTCGATCTTTCGCAAGCTGACGGTGGAAGAGAACATCCGCGCCGTGCTCGAACTGCAGCTGGGCCCTGACGGTCGGCCGCTGAAGACGGCCGTCATCGACGAGCTGCTGAACAAACTGCTGCACGACCTGAGCATCGAAAAGCTGCGCGACTCTCCGGCGCCGGCGCTGTCGGGTGGCGAGCGTCGGCGCGTGGAGATCGCACGCGCGCTGGCCACGCAACCGCGCTTCATCCTGCTGGACGAGCCCTTCGCCGGTGTCGACCCCATCGCGGTGATCGAAATCCAGAAGATCATCCATTTCCTGCGTTCACGCGGCATCGGTGTGCTCATCACCGACCACAACGTGCGCGAGACGCTGGGCATCTGCGACCGCGCCTACATCATCAGCGACGGTCGTGTGCTGGCCGAAGGCACGCCGCAGGAGATCGTCGCCAACGCCGAGGTGCGCAAGGTCTACCTCGGCGAGAACTTCAGAATGTAGGTCTGCGATGAAGCCTTCATTGCAGGTACGGCTGTCGCAGCATCTGGCGCTGACGCCGCAGCTGCAGCAGTCCATCCGGCTGCTGCAGCTGAGCACGCTGGAACTGCACCAGGAAGTGGGGCAGATGCTGGACGAGAACCCGTTCCTCGAAACCGAGGAGGAACTGCCGGCCAACCCCTTCGAGACGCCGCTGGAACGCCAGGCTGTCGACCGCGTGGCGGACCGCGTGGCGGATGCCGAGACCGGCAGCGACGGACCGGCGGACGGCGCAACTGATGGCGCAACAGACGGCGCCACAGAAATACGCGGCGACGAGTTCGGCACCACCGAGCGCGACGACTGGGAGAACGGCACCGAGGGTGACGACTTCGACGGCATCCGTGAGACGCCCACGCCGGGTTCGGGCACCAACAGCGAAGGCGAAGAGGGCGAGCCGCAGGAACGCCGCAGCAGCAGCGGCTCGCTCGAAGACCATCTGCGCCAGCAGGTGATGGGCATGCGCCTTTCGGAAGCCGACCACGCTGCGCTGACGGTGCTGATCGAAAGCCTGGACGGCGACGGCTATCTCGCTGACCCGCTGGAAGAGATCGCCGAACGGCTGGCCGAGATGCTGGGTGTCGACGATGCGGAGGGCCGCGAAGACATCGACGACCGCCTGCGCTGCGCCTTGCGCTGGCTGCAGAGCCTGGAGCCCACCGGCGTGGGCGCGCGCAATCTCGGCGAGTGCCTGGCGCTGCAGCTGAAACAGACACCGCGCTGCGCCGCGCGCCAGCTGGCCCTGCGCATCAGCGAGCAGTACCTGCAGCTGCTGGCACGCCGCGACATGAAGCGCCTGACCGCGCTGACCGGCTGCGACGAGGCCCTGGTGCGCGAGGCGCAGGCGCTCATCCGCGCCTGCGAGCCCAAGCCCGGTCGGCCCTTCGCCGTCGACGAAGCCACGGTCGTGGTGCCCGATGTCATCGTGCGCAAGACCGGCCGCGGCATCACCGTGGTGCTCAACCCGGACGTGATGCCCAAGCTGCGCATCAACGACCTCTACGCGCAGGCTGCGCGCGGCCAGCGCGGCAATGCCGCCAACCCGGGCCTCAGTTCGCGGTTGCAGGAGGCGCGCTGGTTCGTGAAGAACATCCAGCAGCGCTTCGACACCATCTTGCGGGTCAGCAAGGCCATCGTCGAGCGCCAGAAAGCGTTCTTCACGCACGGTGCCATCGCGATGAAGCCGCTGGTGCTGCGTGAGATTGCCGATGAGCTGGGCCTGCATGAAAGCACCATCTCGCGCGTGACCACGGCCAAGTACATGGCCACACCGCAAGGCACCTTCGAGCTGAAGTACTTCTTCGGCAGCAGCCTGAACACCGATGCCGGCGGCAACGCCAGCAGCACCGCGGTGCGTGCGCTCATCCAGCAGTTCGTGACGGCGGAAGACGGCAACAAGCCGCTGTCGGACAGCCAGCTCAGCGAGATGCTGGAAGAGCAGGGCATCCAGGTGGCGCGGCGCACGGTTGCGAAGTACCGCGAAGCGCTGAAGATCGCGCCGGCTTCGATGCGAAAGGCGATTTGATGTTGACCCCCCCCCAGCTCGTCGTTTTACGTCATCGCTGCCCCCCGAGGGGGCGCAGTCTGGCTTGGGACGGCCCGGCGCCAGAACAATGTTGACCCCTCAGCTTGTCGTTTCACGCCATCGCTGCCCCTCGAGGGGGCGCAGTCTGGCTTGGGACGGCCCGGCGCCAGACTGATGCCCTCACTCTTCCTTCCCTGCGCCGGTGGCGTGGAAGCGCTCTTGGCCGACGAGGTGCTGCGCATCACCGGCACCACCGCCGAGGCCACGCGCGGCGGGGTGTGGGTGGAAGGCGACGCGCTCACCGCCATGCAGCTGAACCTGGAAAGCCGGCTCGCCACGCGCGTGCTTTGGCCGTTGGTGGACGGCTATTACCGCGACGAGCACGATCTCTACGACTTGGCGCGGCGTGTGCCTTGGGGCGAATGGATCAGCCCGGCCCAGACGCTGCGTGTGGACGTCAGCGCCGGGCGTGGCAGATTCGCCTCGCCACTGCAGAGCCTGAACTTCGCCGCACTGCGCATCAAGGACGCTGTGTGCGACCAGCTGCGAGAACAGACCGGCGAACGCCCCAGTGTCGACACGCGCCGGCCCGACCTGCCCATCGCCCTGTTCGTCGGGCCCGAACACGCCACAATCTATGTCGACACCTCGGGTGAAGCGCTGTTCAAGCGCGGCTGGCGTGAAGACACCGGAGAAGCACCGCTGAAGGAAACGCTGGCCGCCGCGATGCTGGCCGCTGCCGGCTGGCAGGGCCGCGCCGCAGACGGCCCGCTGTTCGACCCCTGCTGCGGCGCCGGCACCATCGCCATCGAAGCCGCGCAGATGGCCTGCGGCATCGCGCCCGGCGGCCTGCGCCGGTTTGCCTTCGAGCGCCTGCTGCCTTTCAGCAGCCATCTTGCGGCCTGGCGCGAGATGCAGCAGGCCGCGCGCGACCGTGTGCATGCGCCGCTGGTGCCGGTGTTCGCGGGCGACGTGAGCTTTCGCATGACCGATTTCGCGACCCGCAACGCCGAACGCGCCGGCGTCGCCCACGCCATCGACTTCAAGACCGCAGACGCGCTGCAGCGCCCGCCCCCTGTGGGCGCTGGCACCATCCTGATGAATCCACCTTACGGCGAACGCATCGCGCCCAAGGGCCAGGGCACGGCCACGGCGCGAGAGGGCTTCGAGGGCGGTGGCAGCTCGGCCGAATTCTTCGGCAGCCTGGCCTCGCACTGGAAGCGCCAGTACCCGGGCTGGACGGCCTGGCTGCTCAGCCCCGACATGAAGCTGCCCGGGCTGATGCGCTTGAAGGAAAGCCGGCGTGTGCCGCTGTGGAACGGGCCCATCGAATGCCGCCTGTTCCGTTTCGACCTCGTGGCCGGCTCCAACAAGCCAGCCGCTGCCGAGTCAGTGCAGGACCGCTAGCGCCGCGACACGGCGGTCGATCTCGGCCAGCATCTCGGTGTAGGCGGGTTCGCCCACGCCGCCGTAGCGCTTCAGGAATTCAGCCTCGCTCATGAATTCCGGCAGGTCGCGCCAGCGCGGCATCAAGTCACTGTCCTTCACGCCTGCAGCCAGCGCGGCCTGCAGCCGCATCGGTTGCGTCACCGCCAGTTCACCGAGGCGCGTGCCAGCACGGTTGGCGGCCATGTCGTTGAAGCTGAAACCGCTGCCGCCGCGGCTGTCGGCAATTTCCTTGTAGACGCCGATGGCGCGTGACAGCGGGCTCGTGCCCTCGGCGGCCAGTGCCGCCGAGATGAGGAAGTGGCGCGGAAAGTCGCTTCGGCCGTCCAGCGTCAGCTCCACCTGCCTGGCCTGCGGCCAGCCGCGCGCCGAGGGCAGCACGGTCTTGATGTCGCGCCCGTTGGCAAACAGCGTCAGCACCAAAAGGGCGGCCCGGTTTTCGGCGGCGGCATCGGCGCCCGCTGCTGCGCTGCGCTGGCGCGCCAGCGCGAACATCGGCCCCATCAGCGGCGCCAGCGGGGCCGTCCACACCGCAGGCTGGCGCGCCACCAGCCGGGCCAGCTGTTCGGCATAGGCGCGCAGGCGCTGCTGCTGATCAACCGGCACCAGTGCGCCCACCATCAGTTCTGCGCTGTCGTCACGCCAGGCGTAAGTCACGTCCAGTTGGTGCGGCCGGAAGCGCACGCGTTGCACGACATCGCGCGCAGCCTTCATTTGCGCTTCCAGGCCGGCCCGGCGGGCCGCCCACAGCAGGGCCCGTTCGCCCACCCACGCCGGCAGTGGCAGCTGGCCGATCTGCAGTTCGTCGAGCACCGGCAGGCCGTTGGTTTCCAGCAGCTTGGCCCGCACGTTCATCCAGCGACCGAAAGGGTTGGCCGGCAGGGGCACGCTGGCGTGCAGGGTGGCGCTGCCCAGATGCAGGCTCACGCTGCTGGCGGCGGCCAGATGCCGCACGGCGGCCTGGTTCAGCAGCACTTCCAGGTCACGTTCGTTCAGCCGCAGGGCGCTCACCTGCCCCGGGACGCTGCGGCGCGGGTCGTGGGCGCGCACCAGCGCCAGCGCGCGCGCCACGTCTTGCGCGTCGGGCTCGTCTTGCAGGCTGATGACCCTGGGTTCGCTCTGCAGCGCCGCTGCCGTCGCGCCCAGCAGCCCCGCCACCCCCAGCACTGGCAGCACAGCGACCAGCAGCATCCATCTCTTCATGCGCCGAGTCTGCCACCGGTGTCTGGCGTGCGTCGTTCGCAGACGCACCCACGGGCATAATTCCGCGTCGATCGCTCAGATGGGGTTCAGCCACCCCCGGCAGTCCGCCGCGCGCGGCCCCGTTCTTCGAAAAGCCGCTTCATGCTCAACGTCTTCACGCTGTCCCAGGGCCGGCTGGTTCAGGCAGAGATCGACCAGCTCGACTCGCTGGCGCTGCTGCAGCCGGTGTGGGTGGACCTCGAAAGCCCGACCGACGACGAAAAGTCCTGGGTGCAGAAGTGCTTCGGGCTCAGCATCCCCGCAGGCGTCATCGACGACGACCTGGAGGAATCGGCACGCTTCTACGAAGAGGACAACGGCGAGCTGCACATCCGCTCCGACTTCCTTGTAGATGCCGACGACCCCGCGAAGAGCGCGAAAGGTGTCGAGGCCCAGCCAGCGCGCAACGTGCGCGTGGCCTTCATCCTGGCCAAGAACGTGCTCTTCTCCATCCACGCCGAAGACCTGCCGGTCTTTCGCTTGCTGCGCCTGCGTGCGCGCCGCATTCCGGCGCTGATCGAAGACGCCAAGGACGTGCTGCTGAAGCTGTACGACGCCGATGCCGAATACAGCGCCGACCGCCTGGAGGGCATCTACGACGGGCTTGAGAAAGTCAGCGCCAGCGTGCTGACGCAAGACGTCAACGACCAGGCGGCCGGCGCGGCGCTGACCGCCATCGCGCGCGAGGAAGACCTGAACGGCCGCATCCGCCGCAACGTGATGGACACGCGCCGTGCGCTCAGCTT
>JBBSCV010000288.1:0-5591 GCA_038249925.1 Burkholderiales bacterium | reverse complement strand
TCAACGGCCATGCGCTGGGCGGCGGCCTGGAAATCGCGCTGGCTTGCCACGCACGCTTTGCACTGGACGATGCGCGCTTGAAGATCGGCCAGCCCGAGGTGAAGCTGGGCCTGCTGCCCGGGGGCGGTGGCACGGTGCGCTTGTCGCGCCTGGTGGGCATTCAGCAGGCCTTGCAGATTTGTGGCGAAGGTGCTGACCTGGCGCCGCAGAAGGCGTTGGGCCTCGGCTTGTTGCAAGCGCTGGCCAAGGACCGCGAAGACCTGATGGCCCAGTGCCGCGCGTGGATCAGCGCCAACCCCAAGGCGCAGCAGCCCTGGGACGCGCCCAAGTTCCGCTTCCCTGGCGGCGACAGCCGCGCGCCGGCGGTGGCGCAGATGTGGTCCATCGCGCCCAGCATCGCTTCGGCCAAGAGCCAGGGCAACTACCCGGCGGTGCAGCACATCATGAGCGCCATCTTCGAAGGCGGCCTGCTCGGGTTTGATGCCGCCTCCGAGGTGGAAAGCCGCTACTTCGCGGCGTGCGCGATGTCGCCCGTGTCGAAGAACATGATCGGCACGCTGTGGTTCCAGTTGAATGCGCTGAAGAAGGGCGCTTCGCGGCCGAACTCGGGCGCTTCAGGCCAGGTGCCCTCGAAGGTGAAGAAGCTGGGCATCCTGGGCGCCGGGATGATGGGCGCGGGCATCGCCTACGTCTCAGCCAAGGCCGGCATCGAGGTGGTTTTGCTCGACACCACGCAGGAAGGCGCGGACAAGGGTAAGGCCTGCTCACAAGCCCTGCTGGACAAGGCCGTGAAGCGCGGCCGCAGCACGGATGAGAAGCGTGACGCGCTGCTGGCACGCATCACGCCCACCACGGTTTATGCAGATCTGGCCGGCTGCGACCTAGTCATCGAAGCCGTGTTCGAAGACCGCGACGTGAAGGCCGGCGTCACGCGGCAGGCCGAGGCCGTGCTTGGCGCGGGCGCGGTGTTTGCGTCCAACACCAGCACGCTGCCCATCACCGGCCTGGCCCAGGCCAGCGTGCGGCCCGCCCACTTCATCGGCCTGCACTTCTTCAGCCCGGTGGACAAGATGCCGCTGGTGGAAATCATCGTCGGCGCCGAGACCAGCGATGCCACGCTGGCCAAGGGTTTCGACTACGTGCTGCAGATCGGCAAGACGCCCATCGTCGTGAACGACAGCCGAGGCTTCTACACCAGCCGCGTGTTTGGCACCTACGTGATGGAAGGCATCGCGATGCTGAAGGAGGGCGTGCACCCGCGCAGCATCGAGCAAGCGGGCCTGCAGGCCGGCATGCCGATGCCGCCGCTGGCGCTGCAGGACGAGGTCTCGCTGTCGCTCAGCCTGCACGTGGCCGAGCAGACGAAAAAAGACCTGGCCGCAGAAGGCAAGGTCTATGAAGAACACCCCGGCATGGCCGTGGTACGGCAACTTTGCGAGATCGGACGCTTTGGCAAGAAGGTGGGCCAGGGCTTCTACGACTACGCGGACGATGACAGGCAACTGTGGCCTGAGCTGGCGCAGCTGTACCCGGTGGCGGCGGCGCAGCAGCCCGAACAGCGTGAATTGATCGACCGGCTGATGTTCGCGCAGGCCAACGAGGCCGCGCGCTGCTTCGAAGAAGGCGTGCTGCGCTCGGTGGCCGAAGCCAACATCGGCAGCATCTTCGGCTGGGGTTTCGCGCCATTTCACGGTGGCGCGCTGCAGTTCATCAACGCCATGGGCGCCCCTGCTTTCGTGGCACGTTCGCACGAACTGGCGACCCGCTTCGGCCCGCGCTTCGAGCCTGCCGCCGTGGTGGCGAGGCAGGCCTCGGAGGGTGGGTGTTTCAGCGACGCCTGATCGGCGGCAACACTGTATGGCCCTGAAAGTCTCGTTCTGGACTAGAATTCAACCTTCGTCCACAACAGGATTTGCCATGAGTGCTGTGCTGGCACCGCGGGCCGGCCCCGAACCGGGCCCGCAAGAGATGGCCGCTGCTGGCTTGCGCAGCTTTGCGCGCATGGCCGAAGCCTGGGGCCTGAGCATCGACGAGCAACTGGCGCTGCTGGGGCAGCCGCCACGTTCCACGTTCTTTGCCTGGCGCAAGCAGCCCGAGAAGGCCGCGCTCTCGCGCGACACGCTGGAGCGGCTGAGCAACCTGCTGGGCATCTACAAGAGCTTGCAGATCCTGTTGCCCGAGGCGGCTGCCGCCGACGCCTGGGTTCGCCAGCCCAACAGCGCCGCGCCATTTGGCGGCGGCACGGCCTTGCAGCGCATGCTGGCGGGCAACGTGAGCGACCTGAACTTCGTGCGGCGCTATCTCGATGGCGTGCGCGGCGGGGGCTGGTCCTGACCACGGCAGGGCCCGAAGTGCGGCGGGTGCGCTGGAGCCAGGCTTGCCGCATCGTGCCGACACGCTACCCCGCGGTGACGCTGTTCGACCGCGTGGCCGACGCCGCCGATTTCGACGCGCTGTACGCGCTGGAGGCACTGACCAACGAACGTGCGCGAGACGAGATCGGGCAAATTGCCCTGGTGGCGCCGGAACACCGGGTCTACGGCTCGGGCAGCGGGCCCATCATGGCCGCCTTCACGCACGTGAACACCTTGGGCAGCCGCTTTTCAGCCGGGCAGTGGGGCGTGTTCTATGCCGCTCGCGAGCGCGCCACCGCAGTTGCCGAGACGCGCTACCACCACGCGCGCTTTCTGGCCGCCACGCAGCAGCCTCCCATTCATTTGCCGATGCGGCTTTACGCGGTCGCCATCGACGCCCGCCTGCACGACCTGCGCCCCGACGGGGCCGTGCCCGAGGCCGTCTACGATCCTGACGACTACGGCGCTGCGCGGGCCCTGGGCGCGCGTCTGCGGGCTGCGGGCTCAGCCGGCGTTGTCTACCGCAGCGTGCGCCAGGCGCGCGGCCATTGCGTGGGCCTGTTCAGGCCGCTGGGCGCCAGTGCCTGCCTGCATGCGGCCTACCTGCTGTACGTTTGGGACGGCACGCAGTTCACCGACGTCTACGAGAAGACCGAGTGAACACCGCAACGCCCCCTCGCTTCGACCGCCTCGACGCGCTGCGCGGCCTGGCCATTGTCTGGATGGCGCTTTTCCACTTCTGCTTCGACTTGAACCACTTCGGCCTGTGGGAGCCGCGCCAGTTCTTCACGCGCGACCCTTTCTGGACGACGCAGCGCACGGTCATCGTCAGCCTGTTCCTGCTGTGCGCCGGCCTCGGTCAGGCGGTGGCACTGCAGCACGTGCGGGGCTGGTCCTTCGACCGCCGGTTCTGGCGCCGTTGGGCGCAGGTGGCGGGCTGCGCGATGCTGGTGAGTGCAGGTTCTGCGCTGATGTTTCCGGCCAGCTGGATCAGCTTCGGCGTGCTGCACGGTGTGGCCGTGATGCTGCTGCTGGCACGCCTGGCCGCGCCGCTGCGTGCCTGGCTGTGGCCGCTGGGCGCGCTGGCTTTGGCGTTGCCGCATCTGGTGCAACACAGCTTTTTCGATACCCGGATGACGAACTGGCTGGGTCTGGTGACGCGCAAGCCGTTCACTGAAGATTTCGTGCCCGTGCTGCCTTGGCTGGGCGTGATGCTGTGGGGCCTGGCCGCTGGCCAATGGCTGCTGCAGCACCGGCGCGGCGTGCTGGCCGGTGCCGTGCCGGCGCTGCTGCGGCCGCTTTCGGTGCTGGGGCGCTGGTCGCTCAGTTTTTACATGCTGCACCAGCCGCTGTTCATCGGCGCGCTGACGGCCTGGGTGGCGCTGCGCAGCTAACATCCCGCAAGCCCGCAAGCCCGCAAGCCCGCAAGGGTGCTTGCCTCGAAGGTTTCCTTCTGCACCGCCCCCCTCTTTTCGGCTTCCCATGAGCACCAAAGTCCTCTTCGGCTTCCATGCCGTCACCGTGCGTTTGAAGACCGCGCCGCAGTCCATCACGGAAATCCATTTCGACGGCAGCCGGCGCGACGGCCGCATGCGCCAGTTCGTCGAACGCGCGCGTGAGGCCGGCATGAAGTTGGTCGAGGCCGACGATGCCAGCCTGACGGCCATGGCCGGCAACACGCGCCACCAGGGCGTGGTGGCGCGCGTGAACGCGCTGCCACTGCGCCACTCGCTGGACGAGGTTCTGGAAGCGGTGAAGGGCCCGCCGCTGGTTCTGGTGCTGGACGGCGTGACCGACCCGCACAACCTGGGCGCTTGCCTGCGTGTGGCCGACGGCGCCGGCGTGCACGCGGTGGTGGCGCCCAAAGACCACGCGGTGGGCCTGAACGCCACCGTGGCCAAGGTGGCCAGCGGCGCGGCCGAGACCGTGCCTTACCTGATGGTGACGAACCTGGCGCGCACGCTGGGTGAACTGAAAGAACGCGACATCCGCGTCATCGGCACCAGCGAAGACGCCGAGAAGACGCTCTACGACGTCGACCTCAGCGGCCCGGTGGCGCTGGTGCTGGGCGCCGAAGGCAGCGGCTTGCGCCAGCTGACACGCCGGCATTGCGATGAGCTGGTGCGCATTCCCATGGCGGGCGCCGTCGAAAGCCTGAACGTCAGCGTCGCGGCCGGGGTGTGCCTGTTCGAGGCGCTGCGGCAGCGGCGCAGCGCTGGCTGATTCCTGGGCCGCTAGCGCGCCAGCTCCATGGCCAGGCCGTCGAGGTAGGCGGGGTGGCGTTGGATGTCGTTGTGCCCTGCACCCCGCACCCGCAGCAGCGTGGCGCGCGGCTGCGCGGCGAGCAGGCGTTCGCTGTGCACGGGCGGAATCAGCGTGTCGCGCCCGCCGTGCACCAGCAGCACACGGCCTTGCACACGCGCCAGGGCGGCATCGGTGCGCAGCGGGTAGCGCAGCACGGCACTGGGCACCCAGGGATACTTCTCTGACGCCAGCGCCGTCATGCTGCTGTAGGGCGAGACCAGCACCGTCAGTTCCGGCTGCACCTCGGCGGCCAGCGCGGCAGCCAGCCCGGTGCCGAGAGAGCGGCCGTAGAAGATGCGCTGCTTGCCGGCGTACAGCGGCGCCACCTGCGCCCAGGCGGCGCGCACGTCGGCCATCAGCTGCGCTTCGCTCTCGATGCGGCCACTGCTCTTGCCGAAGCCGCGGTAGTCGAGCATGAAGAGGTCGACGTTCTGGCGCCGGTAGTTGTCGATGTCGACGAACCAGGTCTGCAGGCTGCCGGCGTTGCCGTGCAAGAAGAAGACCACGCCGCGCGGCTGCGGCAGGCGCAGGTGCAGCGCGTGCAGGCGCGCACCGGGCACATCCACCCACGCCTCATGGGTGTCGGGGGCCAACGTGAAGCGGTGGTTCTGCGCCAGAGTCTGCGGGTAGAAGAGCAGGGCTTCCTGGCGCCACCACAACAACGCAACGACGGCAACGTACACGCCCAGCACAGACAGCAGCAGGGCAGCGACGCGGCGGGGCCATGCCCAGCGATCGAAGGCCACGAACCCGGCCCCGTATGAGGCGGCTCCGGGCGTTTGGGTCTTCGGCTCAGGCATGGCCCACGGCGCCTCTTCGCTGCAGCTGCTTCGCCGCCCACAGGCTCAGGCCCAGAGCCACCAGCATCCACGCCAGCCCGGCCCAGGGCAGCGGGCCGAAGCCGCCGGTGGCCAGCAAGGCGCCGCCGCCGGC
>JBBSCV010000287.1:0-5593 GCA_038249925.1 Burkholderiales bacterium | reverse complement strand
GGCCTTGTTGCACCTGCTGGCGCGCTGGGTGGAGCGGCTGTCGTCCGATGCACGGCGGCTCAAGCTGCGGGAAGTGGTGGCCGAATTCGACGGCCACCTGCACGACGAGCTCGACCTCGTGCGCGAGGCCGCCAACGCCAGTCAGCTGCGCAGCAACATGGTCGGGCTGAACCTGGTGCTGGTGCCCTACATGGTGTGGGAGCTGTGCACCGGCGGCGTCATCGTGATGGAGCGCATGAAGGGCGTGCCGATCAGCCAGATCGACAAGATTCGCGCCGCCGGTGTCGACATCGGCAAGCTGGCACGTGACGGCGTCACCATCTTCTTCACCCAGGTCTTCCGCGACGGCTTTTTCCATGCCGACATGCACCCGGGCAACATCCAGGTCAGCCTGGAGCCGCAGACCTTCGGCCGCTACATCTCGCTGGACTTCGGCATCGTCGGCACGCTGACCGACACCGACAAGGAATACCTGGCCTACAACTTCATCGCCTTCTTCAGGCGCGACTACAAGAGAGTCGCCGAACTGCACATCGAAAGTGGCTGGGTCCCGCCTGCGACGCGGGTGGATTCTCTTGAAGCGGCCATCCGCACCGTCTGCGAGCCGATGTTCGACCGCCCGTTGCGAGAAATTTCCCTGGGGCAGGTGCTGCTGAGGCTGTTCCAGACCTCGCGCCGGTTCAACGTGCAGATTCAGCCGCAGCTGGTGCTGCTGCAGAAGACGCTGTTGAACATCGAAGGCCTGGGCCGCGATCTCGATCCCGAGCTCGACCTCTGGACCACGGCCAAGCCCTTTCTCGAGCGCTGGATGAACGAGCAGGTCGGCTGGCGCGGGCTGCTGCGCCGCTTCGAACGCGAGGCACCGGTCTACACCAAGCTGCTGCCGCAACTGCCGCGCCTGGTGCAGCAGGCGCTCACGCGCGTCGCTCACCCGGGTGACGGCGCGATGCTGGCCGCGCTGTTGTCGGAGCAGCGGCGTACCAACCGGCTGCTGCAGATGGTGTTGTGGGCCGGCGTCGGCTTCGTGGGCGGCGCGGTCGTGGCCGTGCTGATGGCCGGCTGGCGCGGCTGAGGGCAGGCATCGTTGCGAGGCATCGCCGCGAACGGCCGGGCGACTACAATTCGCCCTTTTGAATCAACGGCTTAGCCATGCCCATCTACGCATACCGCTGCAGCTGCTGCGGCCACGCGCGAGACGTTCTGCAGAAGATGTCGGACCCGGTGCTCACCGTGTGCCCGGCCTGCAACGCCGCTGCTTACACCAAGCAGGTGACTGCAGCAGGCTTCCAGCTCAAGGGCTCGGGCTGGTACGTCACCGACTTCCGCGGTGGCAACAACGCCAAGCCTGAAGTCAAGCCCGACGCCAGCGCCGAAGGCGCGGCAGCACCGGCCGACGCAGCCTTGCCCGCTGCCACCGGCGATGGCAAGCCTGCGCCAGCGTCTTCAGTGCCAGCCGCGACGGCAGGCAAGGCCGCCCCCCCAGCAGCGGCAGCCCCCGGACCTGCCGCGTCGGCGCCCGCCCCCGGGCCGTCGTCGGCCAGCTGATGCCCAAGCGCACGCACCCGCATCTTCGGTTTCCTCTGTGAAGAAATACCTCGTCGCCGGCTTGCTGGTCTGGCTGCCTCTGGCAGTCACGATCTGGCTGCTGTCGTGGCTGCTCGGCTCGCTGGACGGCCTGTTCGCGGCGGTGTTGTCTGCCACCCAGGCCGTGCTGCCCGAGTCGGCGCGTGCCGGCCTCGAGCGCCTGCGCCATGTGCCCGGGCTGGGCGTGCTGGTGGTGTTGAGCGCGCTGCTGCTGACAGGCGTTTTCGCGGCCAACATCGTGGGCCAGTGGGCGCTGACGCAGTGGGACCGGCTGATGGGCAAGATTCCCATCGTCAAGAGCATCTACAACTCGGTCAAGCAGGTCTCGGACACCCTGTTCAGCAGCAATGGCAAAGCCTTCCGCGAAGCGGTGCTGGTGCAGTACCCACGCCAGGGTTCGTGGACCATCGCCTTCGTCACCGGCAAGCCCGGCGGCGAGGTGGCCGACTGCCTGCCCGGTGACTTCGTCAGTGTCTACGTGCCGACCACGCCGAACCCGACCTCCGGCTTTTTCCTGATGATGCCGCGCTCGGACATCCTGGAACTGCGAATGACCGTGGACGAGGCGCTGAAGTACGTCATCTCGATGGGCGTGGTCGGCCCGGGTGCCGAGCCGCTGCCGGCGTTGGCCGCGCGGCCGTCCGTGGGCAATTCAGCACGCGTTTCGGCGCGCGATTCTGCGCGCAACCCGGTCCGAAATTGACCGGGCTGGCACGGCACGGCAGCCGGCCAGCCCTGACGGGCCGCGGCGTGCCACGCTGCCGCCGCCCGCGTGAGCGCCACCCCCAATCCGATTTCCTGAAATCTCCCGCATCTGGAGCAAGAAAATGAGAACCACCTACTGTGGCCTCGTCAGCGACACGCTGATGGACCAAACCGTGACGCTGATGGGCTGGGCCCACCGCCGCCGTGACCATGGCGGCGTCATCTTCATCGACCTGCGCGACCGCGAAGGCCTGGTGCAGATCGTCTGCGACCCCGACCGTGCCGAGACTTTTCTCACTGCCGAGGGCGTGCGCAACGAGTTCTGCCTGCAGGTCGTCGGCAAGGTGCGCGCGCGCCCGGCCGGCACCGAAAACGCCGGCCTCACCAGCGGCAAGATCGAGGTGCTGTGCCACGAGCTGACGGTGCTGAACGCCAGCGTCACACCGCCTTTCCCGCTGGACGACGAGAACCTCAGCGAGACCGTGCGCCTGACGCACCGCGTGCTGGACCTGCGCCGCCCCGAGATGCAGAAAAACCTGCGTTTGCGGTATCGCGTCGCCATCGAGGTGCGCAAGTTCCTCGACGAGCAGGGCTTCATCGACATCGAGACGCCGATGCTCACCAAGAGCACGCCGGAAGGCGCGCGTGACTACCTGGTGCCGAGCCGCGTGCACGACGGGCAGTTCTTCGCGCTGCCGCAAAGCCCGCAGCTCTTCAAGCAACTGTTGATGGTGGCCGGCTTCGACCGCTACTACCAGATCGTCAAGTGTTTCCGCGACGAAGACCTGCGCGCCGACCGCCAGCCCGAGTTCACGCAGATCGACATCGAGACCAGCTTCCTCGGCGAAGAGGAGATCCGCGCCATCACCGAGGCCATGATCCGCACCGTCTTCCGCAAGACGATGGGGGTGGAGTTGCCGGTCTATGCGCAGATGACCTACGGCGAGGCGATGTTCAAGTACGGCAGCGACAAGCCCGACCTGCGCGTCAAGCTGGAGCTCACCGAACTCACGGAAGTGATGAAGTCGGTCGACTTCAAGGTCTTCAGCGGCCCGGCCACCAGCCCCGGCGGTCGGGTGGTGGCGCTGCGCGTGCCGGGCGGCGCAGAGATGAGCCGCGGCGAGATCGACGCCTACACCGAATTCGTGAAGATCTACGGCGCCAAGGGCCTGGCCTGGATCAAGGTGAACGACGCCGGCAAGGGCCGGGAAGGTTTGCAAAGCCCGGTGGTGAAGAACCTGCACGACGCGGCCATCGCCGAGATCATCGCGCGCACGGGTGCGTGCAACGGCGACCTCATCTTCTTCGGCGCCGACAAGGCCAAGGTCGTCAACGACGCCATCGGCGCGCTGCGGCTCAAGATCGGCCACAGCGAATTCGGCCGCAACCACGGCCTGTTCGAGGACAAGTGGGCGCCGCTGTGGGTGGTCGACTTCCCGATGTTCGAGCACGACGACGAGGCCAAGCGCTGGAACGCCGTGCACCACCCCTTCACGGCACCGAAGGACGGCCACGACGAGCTTATGAAGACCGACCCCGGGGCCTGCATCGCCAAGGCCTACGACATGGTGCTGAACGGCTGGGAGATCGGCGGCGGCTCGGTGCGCATCCACCGCGCCGACGTGCAGGCGCGCGTGTTCGAGGCGCTGAACATCACGCCCGAAGAGCAGAAGGTGAAGTTCGGCTTCCTGCTCGACGCGCTGCAGTACGGCGCGCCGCCGCACGGCGGCCTGGCCTTCGGCCTGGACCGCATTGCCACGCTGATGACGGGTGCCGAGAGCATCCGCGACGTGATCGCCTTCCCGAAAACCCAGCGTGCGCAGTGCCTGCTGACCGGGGCGCCGAGCTTCGTCGATGAGGCGCAACTGCGTGAACTGCACATCCGGCTGCGCAACCCCACGCCAGCGGCGTGATTAGCTGAAATGGCTAAACTGGCTGCGTCGTCAGCACGGAGTTCGGCCATGGAAGTGACTGCCACCGAAGCCAAGAACCGCCTGGGCCAGATGCTCGAACACTGCCAGCGCGAGCCGGTGGTGATCGAGAAATCGGGCCGGCGGCACAGCGTGCTGCTGTCCGCCGCCCATTACGACGCGTTGGTGGCGGCATCGGCAGGCGTGGCCGCGGCGCAAGAGCCGCCGCCACGCACGGCCGAGGAGTTTGCCGTGCGCTACAAGGCATGGGTGGACGTCCAGAACGAGCGCTTCGAGCGCATCGGCATCTGGAACGAAGACCTGCGGCGCTGGTGAGGCAACCTGGCATGGCGCAGTGGGACGTGTACCCCAACCCGAACCCGCGCGCGCGCGGCGACCTGCCTTTTCTGGTCGATATCCAGAGTGACCTGCTGTCGAGTCTTCACACGCGCCTGATGGTGCCCTGCGCGCCAGCGTCTCTGGCGCCACCGGGTCTGCCGCGGCGCATGAGCCCTGAACTCGAAGTGGCCGGTCAACGTGTGCTCCTGGTGCCGCAGGAAGCTGGCGCTGTCGACGTGAGCGCGTTGCCGCGCGCCGTCGCCTCGCTGCGCAGCGAGGCGCACCGCATCGTCGACGCGCTGGACGCCGTGGTCAGCGGTGTCTGAAGCTCTGCGTCCGCCCAAGATTCCGCGCTCGGTGCTGGTGGTCATCCACACGCCTGCGCTGGAGGTGTTGCTGATGGAACGCGCCGACAGGCCCGGCTTTTGGCAAAGTGTCACCGGCAGCCTGGACGCCGAAGACGAGGTGCTGGACGCCACCGCGCGGCGTGAGGTGCTGGAAGAAACCGGCATCGATGTGGCCGCGGTGGGGGGTGTGCTGCAAGACTGGCAGCAGCACAACGTCTACGAGATCTTCGCCACCTGGCGCCACCGCTACGGCGCCGGTGTCACGCACAACACCGAATACGTGTTCGGCCTCACCGTGCCGGCTGGCACGCCTGTGGTGCTGGCGCCGCGTGAACATCTGGCGCACCGGTGGCTGCCCTGGGCCGAAGCCGCGCAGCTTTGCTTCTCGCCCAGCAATGCGGCGGCCATTCGCCACCTGCCGCTGCGCCTGCTGCCCCAGCCCGCCGCCGCCGCGGCCTTGTCACGATGAAGCTCAAGCCGCTGCAATCGTCGCTGCTGCCGCCGCCTGCCGAGCGCGGGCCCGGTGCGCTGCGCGTGGCCACCTACAACATCGCCAAGGGCGTGCGCGGCATGGGCCCGCGCAAGCGGCTCGAGATCCACAACCTGGGGCAGGCGGTCGAGGCTTTCGATGCCGACCTCGTGTTCCTGCAGGAAGTGCGCGCCTTCCACACCCGCGAGGCCCGGCGCTTCGAGAAAACGCACTTCGGC
>JBBSCV010000286.1:0-5595 GCA_038249925.1 Burkholderiales bacterium | reverse complement strand
GTAGATGGCCAGCACGAAGATGATGAGGTTGGTGACGGTGGGGCTGACGAAGTCCATGGTCGTTCCTTAACTGCGCTTCACTTCACCGGCCTGCGTCATCAGGCAGGCCACGACGATGTCGTCATCCATCGGCACGTTGAAAGTGCCTTCCTTCGTGATGACGAGCTTGAGGAAGTCGAGCACGTTGCGTGCATACAGCGACGACGAGTCGGCCGCCACCAGCGCCGGGATGTTGGTCTCGCCGATCAGCGAAACGCCGTGTTTCACCACCGTCTTGCCGGCTTCCGTCAGCGGGCAATTGCCCCCGGCCGGCGCGGCCATGTCGACGATGACGCTGCCCGGCTTCATGCTCTTCACCATCTCTTCGGTGATGAGCACCGGCGCCGCACGCCCGGGTATCAGCGCGGTGCTGATCACGATGTCGGCTGCGGCAACCTTTTTGGCCACTTCCACCTTCTGGCGGTCCATCCAGCTTTGCGGCATCGGCTTGGCGTAGCCGCCCACGCCCACGGCCGCTTCTTTCTCTTCTGCGGTCTCGTAGGCGACGTCGATGAATTTCGCACCCAGGCTTTCCACCTGTTCCTTCACCGAGGGCCGCACGTCGCTGGCCTCGATGACGGCGCCCAGCCGCTTGGCGGTGGCAATGGCCTGCAGGCCCGCCACGCCCACGCCCAGAACCACGACACGCGCGGCCTTGATGGTGCCGGCTGCCGTCATCAGCATGGGAAATAGGCGCTGGTACCTCTCGGCGGCCATCATCACGGCCTTGTAGCCGGCGATGTTGGCCTGGCTGGACAGCACGTCCATGCTCTGCGCGCGTGTCGTGCGGGGAGCGGCTTCCAGCGCGAAACTCGTGATGCCCGCCGCCGCCAGGCGCGCCAGGTTGTCCTTGTCGAAGGGGTTGAGCATGCCCACGAGGTTGGTGCCCGGCTTCATCAGCGCCAGTTCTTCTGCGCTCGGGCTCTTCACCTTCAGCACCAGTTCGCAGGCCAGCGCGGCAGCGCGGTCCACTACCTCGGCGCCCGCCGCGGTATAGGCTTCATCGGGGGCACTGGCGGCCACCCCGGCACCGGTCTGCACCCGCACCTGGTGGCCCTGGGCCTTCAGTTTCTTGGCCGTCTCGGGCGTGACAGCGACACGTGTTTCCCCTGCCGCTGATTCCAGCGGAACCCCTATCAGCATGCTCGCCTCCTAGCGAATGGTTTGTTCTTGTCCGTTTTTTGCGGGCGCGCGAAGTTAACACAAACGTTCTCGCAGGCAGCGATGGTCGAGCAGCGCTTCGGGCACCGGAGCGGCCGGGCCGCGCCGGCCGCACCTGCCTAGAATTCAGCGACGATGCTCAACCATTCCGCGCTTCCCACCCGCACCGACGTGCTCGTCGTCGGCGCCGGCCCTGCCGGCAGCGCCTGCGCGCAAACACTGGCCCGCGCCGGGCTGGACGTGCTGCTGGTGGACCAGCACGACTTCCCGCGCGACAAGGTCTGCGGTGACGCCCTCATTCCCGACACCCACGCCGCACTGCGGCGCCTGGGCGTCTACGAAGAAGTGGCGGCGCTGGCGCGGCCGGTGTCGCATGTGCGCTGCGTGGCGCCGCGCGGCGGCCATGTCGACGTGCCCGGCACACTGAGCGTGCTGCCGCGCAAGATTCTCGACCACGTGCTGGTGCGCGCCGCCGAACGTGCCGGCGCACGCCTGCTGACGCCGCTGCGCTTCGAAGCGCCGCTGCTGGACGGTGAACGCGTGGTGGGTGCCCGCTTCAGCTGCAGCGACCGCCAGAAAGCGCAGAACGGCCAGAACAGCGCGAACGGCGAGAACGGCGCGCAAACCCACGACATCCACGCGCGCTGGGTGGTGCTGGCCACCGGCGCGGTGCCCAAGGCGCTCAGCGCAGCGGGGCTGTGTCAGCGCCACACGCCCAGCGGCACGGCGGTGCGCGCCTACGTGCGCCACGAAGGCATGGTCGGCCAGGTGGAGCAGCTGCAAGTGGTGTGGCATCGCCGGCTGCGCGGCGGCTACGGCTGGGTGTTTCCTGCGCCGGACGGTGTCTTCAACATCGGCGCCGGCCTCACCGAAAGCCACCGCGTGCAAGGCGGCAAGGGCCGGCGCAAGGGCATGAACCTGCGCGAGATGTTCCAGGCCTTCTGCGAAGTGCACCCGCCGGCCGCCGAACTGATGCGCAACGGCGAAAGGCTGGGCACGCTGAAAGGCGCGCCGCTGCGCTTTTCACTGCGTGGCGCTGCCTGGTCGCGGCCCGGGCTGCTGGCCGCCGGCGAGGCCGCGGGCACCACCTATGCCCTGACGGGCGAAGGCATCGGCAAGGCGCTGGAAAGCGGCCTTCTGGCCGCCGAGGCGCTGCGCGCGGCGCCGCACGACGACGCTGCGGTACAAGGGCGCTATGAAGCCGCGCTGCGGGCCCTGCAACCGCAGTTCGATCTGTATGAACGGGCGGGCCGGGTGAATGACCACCCTTGGCTGGCCGACCTGCTGGTCTGGCGTGCCCGGCGCAGCCCGCGCATCCTGGGCCGGCTTGCCGGCGTGCTGGAAGAAACGCAGAACCCGGCGCGGCTCTTCACCTTGAGCGGCGTTACCAAACTGATGCTCGAATGAGCGAGGAAAAACCCATGTCGATGTTCACGACCCTGAGCCGCACGCGCCTGCTTTTCGCAACCCTCGCGTCCACGTCGCTGATGTCTGCCTGCGGCGGCGGCGGTGGCGATGCCGGTTCGCCGGCGCCCCCGCCACCCGCGCCGCCACCGGTGGCTTCTTGCACCACCGGCAACCCGCCACCAGCCAACGGCGCGGCAGCGCCGCAGGTCACGATGACCCTCAGCAACGGTTCGGGCGTCAACGGCGACATCGTCATCACACTGGACAGCGGCCGAGCGCCCGCCACCGTCGCGAACTTCCTTTCCTACGTCAATGCCGGCTTCTACAACGGCACCGTCATCCACCGTCACGTCCCTGACTTCGTGCTGCAAGGCGGTGGGTATGCCGGGCCATTGACGGCCACCGGCCTGGCCACGCTGAAGCCGCCCAATGCGCCCATCGTGCTGGAAGACAGCAACGGCCTTTGCAACCTGAGCCTAACGCTGGCCATGGCGCGCACCCAGGAGCCCAACACCGCCACCTCGCAGTTCTTCATCAACATCGCCGACAACAACAGGCTCAACGCCACCAGCACCACGCGCGGTTTCGCGGTGTTCGGCAGCATCAGCGCCGGGGCCCCAGTGGTCACGGCGATGCGCGCTGCTGCGTGCACGCCTGCTGCGGTGGCCTCTGACGGCTGCCTGCCGGTGCCCAACATCACCATCACCAACGCGCGACAGACACGCTGAAGGGTGCCTGAAGTGCAGCTGAAGCGCGACTGAAGCCACCCGGGCCAAGCGATGTGCCAACTGCTGGGCATGAACGCCAACACGCCCACCGACGTGGTGTTCAGCTTCACCGGCCTGGCCACACGCGCCGACGAACACAAGGACGGCTTCGGCATCGCCTTTTTCGAAGAGCGAGGGCTGCGCCACTTCATCGACCGCGACGGCGCCGGCTGTTCGCCGGTGGCCGAGATGATCAAGCGCTACCCGATCAGGAGCGAGGTCGTCATCGCGCACATTCGCAAGGCCACGGTGGGCGCGGTGGCGCTGCAGAACTGCCACCCGTTCGTGCGCGAGCTGTGGGGGCGCTACTGGGTGTTTGCGCACAACGGTGATCTGAAAAACTACGCACCGCGCCTGCACGGCAGCTTTCGCCCGGTGGGCAGCACCGACAGCGAACTGGCCTTCTGCTGGCTGATGCAGGAACTGGCCAAGGCCCACGCCAGCGTGCCGACCGTGGACGAGCTGACGCACACGCTGCGCGAACTGCTGCCGCAACCCGCCGCGCACGGCACCTTCAACGTGCTGCTGAGCAACGGGCAGGCGCTGTGGGCCCACGGCAGCACGAAGCTCTACTCTGTCGAACGCCGCCACCCCTTCACCGCCGCCACGCTGGCCGATGAAGACCTGAGCGTCGACTTCGCGGCGCACACCACGCCCACCGACCGCGTGGCGGTGGTGGCCACCGAGCCCCTGACCGCCAACGAAACCTGGCTCGCCTTCGAGCCCGGTGAGTTGCGCGTGTTCGTCGGCGGCGCGCAGCACGTCTGCTGAGGTAGCGCGGCCGAAGTACGGCGGCCGAAAACAACGGCCGATGTAGAGCGACCGAAGTGCAGCGGCCGAAGTGCTGCGGCGGATGCACGGCAGCTGACAGACACCGCAGCGCCGTTCATGGCGCGCCTGGCGCCAGCCGTACGCCGCGCACCGCCATCGAGCGCAGCCACCGTGGCCCGCTGGCAGGCCACTTCTACACTGACGCGCATGAACCGCCCGCCCATCGACTGGAGCCAGCTCTGGTACCCCGGCCGCAACCAGCCCTTCACGCCCGAAGAAATGGCGCAGGCCGGCAGCGACCCGCCCAGCCCCACCCTGCTGGTGGTAGCGGCCGTGAACTGGGCGGTGCCGGTGTTCGTCGCGCTGCAAGTCGCGCCAGCATCACAGACTGCAGTCCTGACGGCCGCCTTCGTCGCGCTGGCCGTGCTGGGCAGCGCACTCGGAAGCTGGCTGTGGTGGCGGCCCTGGCGCAAGCCGCTGATGCAGGCGCAGATGGGTCTGGCGCTGGTGATGGCGGTGGGTGGGCTGGGCCTGCGCTGGCGCGTGGACGACCGCGCCGACCGCTACGCCTTGCTTCTGCCGCTCTTCATCGGCATCGGCCTGCTGGTGGTGCTGAGCTGGCTCCTCGTCGTGTGGCGTGCGCACATCATCGAGGCGCGCCTGCGTGAACAGGCCGAGCGCGAGAAGTCCATCGAGATGGCGCGCCGGCTGGCCGCAGCGCAGATCGAGCCGCACTTTCTCTTCAACACCCTGGCTTCGGTGCAGCACTGGGTGCAGACCAAGGACGACCGCGCCGCGCCGCTGCTGGCCGCACTGACCGGCTACCTGCGCGCGACGCTGCCGCTCTTCAACCACGCGCTGCTGCCCGCCGGCGAAGAACTGGTGGCCGTGCAGCGTTACCTGGAGGTGATGCAGGCGCGCATGGGCGCGCGGCTGGCCTTCACGGTGGATGTGGAGGCCGGCGTCGAACGCGCGCTGCTGCCGCCGGGGCTGCTGCTGACGCTGGTTGAAAACGCCGTCGCCCACGGCCTGGAACCCAAGCTGGAAGGCGGCCACATCACGCTGCGTGCGCGCCACGTCGGCGCCCTGGCCGTGTTCGAGGTGCTGGACAACGGCGTCGGCCCCGCGCCCGGCATGCAAGAAGGCGTGGGCCTGGCCAACGCACGCCAGCGCCTGGCTTTGAGCTGTGGCGCCGCAGCCAGACTGCACATCGGCCCCGCGCCGGGTGGCGGCTGCCGCGCACAAATTCACCTGCCGTGGCGTGTGGCCACGAACTGAAGACGGAACCATGAAGACGCAACACCTGAAGGCCCTGGTAGCCGACGACGAAGAAGCCCCGCGTGAACAGCTGCTGGCCGCGCTGAAGAGCGCATGGCCATCGCTGGACGTGGTGGCCATTGCCAGCAACGGCGTCGACGCCTGGGACCTGTTTCTCGAACACGAACCGGCG